>JAYUXX010000346.1:0-3720 GCA_043752765.1 Saprospiraceae bacterium
TTTTGGCCTGTAACCGAAGCCAACTTTGAAACCGAATCGTACAATCAATTTGCCACGGGACGTTTTCTTACAAAAAGTCTTATGATGTGGTTTTGGGATAATTATACAACGGACCCGAATGAACGAAAAGAAATTTATGCTTCTCCTCTGCTTGCTACAACTGAACAATTGAAAGGACTACCTCCTGCCTTAATTCAAACTGCTGAAAATGATGTACTCCGAGATGAAGGCGAAGCTTATGCACGCAAACTTGATGAAGCCGGCGTAAAAGTTACCGTTACGCGCTATAATGGAATGATTCATGACTGGGGATTACTGAATGCAATCAGTACTGTACCGGGCACTAAATCTGCTTTACTTCAAGCAGCAGCTGAATTGAAAAAGACCCTTACAAAATCTAATGTGTAGAGAATATAAACATTTCAATCCCCCAATACGGACATTTTAAAATCCAATAACAAACCACCTGATCAGACCCAGGGTTATTAAAAACCATCCAAAACATAATGTAAAAAGTGTATACGGATGTTTCTTATCCATGAGCAGCCCAATGATAAAAATGAGAAGTGCAGCTCCAAGAGAAATAAACACATACATTAATCCGTCAAAACCATTGAAACCACTCTCCTTCGGAATTGGAATGAAACGGAAAGTGAGGAAGGTGAATAAGAGGCCCAACATTACCAGTGCAAATCCCAGTAACGTTTTGATCCAGATGGGCATGAAATATTCTTCACGCTTAATAGTTGGTAAATAGCTTGAATTCTCTAATGTAGAAATTCTTGTTAAGAAGTACAATTCACTCTGCTGATCTTACCGCCAGGACAATCTCTTTCACGAGATCTTCCTGTAATTTATCATTTCTCCTCAACTTCGAACAAATATCCACTCCAAAGGGATTGACGATTTTTATCGCTTCCTTGACGTTCTCCGGATGCAATCCGCCAGCCAGATAAACCGGTACACCTGCTTTCTCAACAATGGCTTTGCTCACTGACCAATCATGTACTCTGCCAGTCCCACCTAATTCCTTGACAGCTAAATTTGGGTTTCCACTATCTAATAATAACCCATCTACATGAGGAGCGATTGTCAAAGCTTCATCCATGGATTCCGATCCGATTACATGAATAACCTGCACCAACTTAACATGAGGCAGCGCCTCACGAAATTCCGCATACACACTGATATTTTCTACAGCATTGATTAATTGTAAAACCTGGGGATTTGTTTTTTTATAGATTTAAATAATCCCTTTTGTCGTCGTTTCACTTGTCAAAAGAAATGTGGAAACTCCAAGTGCTACACTTCTTGCAATTTCCTTTATCAAAGAAATTTTAATCGGACCCGGACCGCTTGGCATGGGACCTACAAGACCTAAAGCATTGGCCCCATATTTGGTAGCAAGCTTTGCTTCCTCCATCGAAGAGATGCAACAAATTTTATTCGTGTACCTATCATCTCATTTTTAACTTCCTTGCATTCCAGACATTATATTCATGAATACTTTTAATGGTTGCAAGAAACTGAAGATTACCATAGCATTTACTCCCAATCTTATTTTACCACTTGCCTTTTTGCTTTTTCTGTTGTCTTAAAGGTTCAAGAATAAGGTCCGATCTCTAATATAGCTTTTACCTCTTCTGCCTTTTCTAACTTTTGCCTTTTCTGCCCTTTCTCCTTACCTTTGTTAACGAATTCACCATTGAATCCAACATTCAATCTAAAATCCAAATTCCAAAATCCAAAATTATTTAATATGTATCCAGCTGAAATAGTGTACCCCATGACGAAAGACCTAACTTCTGTAGGGTTTGAGGCACTCGAAACATCTCAAGGCGTCATCGATGTACTTGAGAACCAGGAAGGAACTACCCTTCTAGTTGTCAACTCCGTTTGCGGCTGTGCGGCTGCCATGGCTCGTCCGGGAGTTAAAATCGCTCTGCAAAATGAAAAACATCCTGATAATCTATATACCGTATTTGCAGGAGTGGACCAGGAAGCAACTGCTAAAGCAAGAGAATTCCTTTTGCCATATCCTCCATCATCACCAGCGATTGCACTATTTAAAGATGGCAAACTCGTTCACTTCATCGAACGACACCACATCGAAGGAAGAAATGCCATGATGATCGCTGAAAACCTTAAAGCAGCTTTCAACGAATATTGTTGATACCGGCGTAAAGCCAGTTTACTACATGAACCGGATAACCGAAAAAGATTCTTTTTACCGACATCTTGAAAAGATGTCAACGAAGGAGATTCTTTTTAATATTAACCAAGAAGACCAGACGGTAGCTCTCGCGGTGAGCTCTTGTATACCGGATATTGAAAAACTCGTCGAGGATATTGTTGTTCGCATGATTGACGGAGGTCGATTGTTTTACATTGGTGCCGGAACAAGTGGAAGATTAGGAATTGTGGACGGATCAGAATGCCCTCCTACATTTGGTGTTGCGCATGATAAAGTGATTGGCCTGATTGCAGGTGGTGATGCAGCGATACGCCGAGCTCAGGAATTTGCAGAGGATGATGCTGAACAAGCATGGAAGGATGTGCAACTTTTTCATATCACCAATACAGATATTCTCATTGGGATCGCAGCCTCAGGTACCACACCTTATGTGATCGGGGGATTAAAAACTGCACGTGAGAATGGAATTCTGACAGGATGTATCACCTGTAATCCTGATGCTCCCATTATTGAAGTATCGGATCATCCCATCGTATGTGTTGTTGGCCCTGAGTTTGTCACTGGAAGCACACGTATGAAAGCGGGTACTGCCCAGAAGCTTATTCTCAATATGATCTCCACTGCCACTATGATTCGTCTGGGCCGGATAGAAGATAATAAGATGGTCGATATGCAATTGACAAATCATAAACTCATCGAACGCGGCATTCGTATGATCATGGAAATGTCATCTTCTGATTATGAAGAGGCCTCTGCTCTTCTTACACTACATGGTTCTGTTCGGAAAGCTTTAGCTGCTATTAATTGATTTTGCGGATATCCCCGCTGCCACTGATTCGGGTATTATTAGTTGCAGTTCCTGAGTATTGCACATCGCCACTACCTATAATCTCGACATCAAGCTTTTGATCTACATGTACAGTGGCATCTCCCGAACCACTGATTTCAATTTCACAATCGTTGGTTTTCAGTTCTCCTGCAATTACAGTACCTGATCCAGTGATCTCAACCGACAAGGAATTACTTGTACCTGAAAGATCAATTTGTCCAGACCCACTTAACTCAATGTTCGTGGAATTCGCCTGATACTCCAAATCAATTTGGCCAGATCCCCATAGGTCAATTTTAAGCGCATCGATGTTGGAGAATTTATTTGTCGATCGGATGTCCCCGCTTCCACATAGGTCAGCTTCGCTTACGTTTGGAAGTGTTATATAGACAACAACATTTTTTGACTCTCTTACACTTTTGCTAAACGAAATATCCCAAACGCCATTCTTCACCTCACGTGTAATGTTGTCAATGATATTCTGCTGACCCTCTATAATTATATTTGAGTAGCGCCTTGTGTCAATACAACATCACCACTAATATTCAGATCCACACCTCTCAAATTGCTTAATTGCTTAGGGATATATCTTTCTTTACAATATCACCTTCCCCTTTAATAGATCCTTTCATTCCATTCTGACTGTGAATATTCCCTATGCCTATAAATATCGATAGGGAAAGGAGGATAAGCCGCA
>JAYUXX010000347.1:0-3709 GCA_043752765.1 Saprospiraceae bacterium
CAATATATTAGCTCGATCCAAAAGAGCGTTTTAAGAAATCATAAAATGAAACCTAGCATGTGCATAATTCCTCAGGAAAATGCGTATGCTGAGCGAGTACAGGACACAATTAAAAATTATTATCTCATTGATATTCCACTCGAAGGAAAGAACTTGAAAAAGGTATCTAACTATATCTTGAAATTGTACAATGAAGAGAAGCCCCATTCGAATTTACAAAAGATGACACCAATGGGATATGAGAAGAGTGTTGAAAAGCTTCCACTCAAAGCACGACCTAAAGAAGTGATTTACAAGTGGGATCATCGGTTATCCACAAAATCTGACTTGCTAACAAAAAGAAAAAAGTAGCAAAAAAGCAAAAGTGATGATGATAATGACTGTAATGAACTGTGATTTAAAAAGTCAACCTATTTCAGGCAGACTCGAACAACTGACAACTCACAACTTACAACTCACAACTCCATCTTCGCCCCCTGCTTCAAACGAATGAAATGAATATTATTACCTTCGTCATTCTATTTACAAATTATGATCTATCCCCCCAAGCGATATCTCGTGACATCCGCATTGCCCTATGCCAACGGTCCCCTTCACATAGGTCATCTCACAGGTGCATATCTTCCGGCAGACATTTATGTGCGAATGTTACGAATGCTCGACAATGAAGTTGCATTTATTTGTGGTTCTGATGAACATGGTGCGGCGATCACAATTAAAGCACTTAAAGAAAATTCCACTCCACAGGAAATCATCGATAAATATCACTCCCTTTTTAAAGACACTTTTGAAAAGGCTGGCATATCATTCGATATCTATCACCGCACGTCATCTCCTATTCATCACGAAACTTCTCAGGAGTTTTTTAGAAGCCTATATGATAAAGGTGAATTTGTGGAAGAAGAATCTGAACAATATTATGACGAAGAGGCAAGTAAATTTCTTGCTGATCGATATATCAAAGGGACATGTCCAAAGTGTAGTAACCCGGATGCATACGGCGATCAATGCGAGCGATGTGGTTCTTCACTGAGCCCTCTGGAATTAATAAATCCCGTTTCAACAATTACGGGGTCGATTCCAATTCTTCGATCGACCAAGCATTGGTATTTGCCACTGGATAAATATGAACCTTGGTTACGTACCTGGGTTGAAACAGGAATGCTTGATGAGATCCCACATCATATTCCTCAAGACTGGAAATCACATGTCATTGGCCAATGCAAATCATGGCTTGATGGAGGCCTTCAACCTCGTGCGATGACACGTGATCTGGACTGGGGTGTTGATGTCCCGCAAGAGATTCCCGGTGCTGCAGGCAAAAAGTTATACGTATGGATGGATGCGCCGATAGGATATGTATCTGCCACCAAACAATGGGCTGCAGATAACGGAAAAGATTGGAAAGACTATTGGCAGGATCCTGAATCTGCATTAATTCATTTTATCGGCAAAGACAATATTGTTTTCCATTGCCTGATTTTTCCTGCTATACTTAAAGCTGCGGGAAATTATAATTTGCCCATTAATGTACCTGCAAACCAATTTCTAAATCTCGAAGAACAAAAAATTTCTACATCGCGTAATTGGGCGATCTGGGTGCATGAATTCTTAAATGAAAATCCGGGCCATAAAGATGAACTCAGATATGTATTGACTAAAAACATGCCTGAGCAAAAAGATGCTGAGTTTACATGGAAGGGTTATCAATCTGATGTCAATGCAGATCTTGTAGGTACGCTGGCTAATTTCGTGCATCGGACCATGGTGCTTACACATAAATTTTGTGAGGGCAAAGTGCCGTCCTTTGATGAAGACACACCAATTGTAGGTTCACGTGGAAATGATGAATCTTCATGGCATGAAGTAGAGATGATGGACCTGTTTGATCGCATGTGGATGGTACAGGATGCTATTTCAAAATTCAATTTTAGGGAAGGACTTAAAGCAATGCTCGATATTGCAGTCGCCGGAAATCAGATCCTTCAGTTTAACGAACCGTGGAAAGCTTTTAAAGAAGAACCCGAAACGGTTGTTGCTGTATTAAATCTTTGTCTTCAGTATGCCAGCGGCTTAAGCCTTGCGATGTATCCTTTTATGCCTGATGCAAGTGGACGTTTGAGAAAAATTCTTTCCCTCGAACCCATTTTAGAGAAAGGCGCATGGGTGGAAACTATGGACACATTATCCTTAGGCGAAAAAGTACTATTGGATGGACATATGCTTTCACAGCCGGAACATCTTTTTAGCAGAATAGAAGATGATTGGATTCAGGATCAGATTTCCAAATTGCAGTCATCACTTCCAGCTTCAGAAATAGTTGAAGCTCCTGCATTGCAAAAGCCTTCTATATCCTATGATGATTTTGCAAAACTGGATATTCGAACAGCAAGAATTGTATCTGCAGAAGTCGTTCCGAAAGCCGACAAGCTTTTAAAACTCACACTTGATGTAAATGGTGTTCATCGAATGGTGGTAAGCGGAATCGCTTTACACTATAAACCTGATGAACTTGCAGGAAAACAGGTAGTAATTCTTGCCAATCTTGAACCACGTAAAATTAGAGGCGTACAATCTGAAGGTATGATCCTCATGGCAGAAGCCGGAGATGGTCGATTACATTTTATTCAGGCCACCAAGGAGGAAAGTGGTATGAGTATTTCATAAACCATCGTTATGATATCTTTCATGGTGAAGAATTTATCTTTAGCACTGAATGTCTGACGAATCTCCTAAAACTAAGTCTGCTAACATCCCCAGGCTAATAGCTATTGTTTTTTTCTTTGCGTCTTGTGCATTTGCGGGATGGCAAATGGTACGCATACCCTTGTGGGGCTGGTGGGCAATGGTTTTTAATATGTCATTGTGGCTCACAGCCATTATGATTTTTTTGCCTAAAGAATCTTACAAAAGAAAATGGCTTGGGGCAGCTACATTGTCCGGTGTGTTACTAGGCATTGGTTTCCCTCCTTCAATATTCACTTTGGTTGTCATCGTGGCATGGATTCCGTTGCTAGCCGTAGAGAACGCGATATATCAACGACAGGATCGTATTAGACCTGGCCAGGTTTTCTTTTATGCCTTTCATGCATTTATCATCTGGAATATTATTTCCACTTTTTGGGTTACCAATACGGCGTTTATCGCAGGCCTTATTGCCAATTTTCTGAATGCCTCCTTAATGGCTACTGCTGTGGTATTGATCCACATCCTCGGTAGAAGACTTCCCTTAAAATGGTTTCCTCTCTTGTTTATTTCATGCTGGATCTCATTCGAATATGTGCATCATTTCTGGGATATTTCCTGGCCATGGTTGACACTCGGGAATTCAATGGCTGAATATCCATGGGCCATTCAGTGGTATGAATTCACCGGAATTTTCGGTGGATCAGCCTGGATCCTCGCGCTTAATTTTCTTGGATACGCTATCATAACAAGATGGATGATGGCAAAGCCTTTAAAAACGGGAGTACTTATTTTGACTTTAATTATACCCATTGCAGTATCTCTTGGATTATGGTTTACGACCAAACCTTCTGATGCCACTCCTGTAGAAGTGGTTGTAGTTCAACCAAATTTTGAACCACATTATGAAAAGTTTGATTTGCCACAGAGCCAGCAATCAGCAAGATTTCTATCATTGTCCAAAGCAATAATTGACAGCAATACCCAATACCTTGTTTTTCCGGAAACTAGTTTTGAAGGAATA
>JAYUXX010000348.1:0-3708 GCA_043752765.1 Saprospiraceae bacterium
AATAATAAGACTGACTGGACTTCAGCGATCGGTATTGGTTTATGTTTTGGTCTTGCTGTTTTGACACGACCGACTGAAATAGTTTGGGCTATTATTCCGGTTTTATGGAGTTTACAAAGTATAAAAGAGCGCATTGCTTTTCTATTAACGCATTGGCAAAAATATTTGCTTGCAGTCTTCATATCTGGATTGATCATCAGCATACAATTAATCTATTGGAAATATGTAGCAGGTGAATGGATCGTTTACAGCTACGGAGATCAGGGATTCAATTGGTTTAATCCAAAGATCTGGAGAGGTCTTATGGGTGTTAATGTAGGATGGTGGTTATACACACCCATTATGTTGATTGCAATGTTTGGATGGGTTGGATTATATAAAAAACACAAATCAATTTTTTGGCCGATATGCATAACCGCTTTGTTAGCCATTTATACGACATTGAGTTGGGGTCACTGGGAAGAAGGCGGAGGCCTTGGTCAACGTAACCTGATTCAGATTTATCCATTGCTAGCTTTTCCACTTGTATCTATCATTACTTGGTTCATTCGTATGCCCATTGCAAAATGGATATGGATTTTAATACTTGCAGGTAATATATATTATTCAGGCTGGTGGATCCATCAGGCCCATAAAGGCGGCTTTTTCCAGGCAGGCCGTATGACAACTCCTTTTTTCTATAATGTCGTAGGAAGAATTCCTCCGAATCGCGATTTTTTTAAACTGCTCGATACGAAGGAATATTTTAAAGGAATTCCAAAAGACACCACAATTATCTATCAGGATGATTTTGAAAGCAATACAGCTGCTTGTGTATACATCATGCCGGATAGTTCAAAAGCAGCATGCTTAAATTCACAATTTCAATTTGTGGGTCCTTTCAACATAATTATGGAGGATGGATGTAAGGATTGGATAAGGCTGGAAGGTGACTTCACTTCTCATTCTCGTGAATGGGATTTTTGGAAATACACCCAGTGGATCGTACAATTCCATAATGGAGAAACACTCATTAAAATAAACACAATTCGACTCCAACGAATATTGACTGAGGAAAATAAGTCAACACACATTTTTTTTGATGTTCGCATTCCTGGGGAGGCGTTTGATAAATGCTCAGTGACTATTTGGAATGCAGACTCACCAAATACAATGGTGATTGATAACCTCAGGATTTCCTGCTTTTCGGAATAACTTTTTTATTCCGGCGTATGCGTTTTTGAAGTTGTTGACATTCCGCGAATGTCAAAGAATAATACTGTAGGTATGACCGATCTTGAATCGCTGGCATTGATCCCAGCGAATTTTTTGAATTCATCCCCTGGAAGAAACAAAAAAAAAGACCGATCCTAACCCCCCTGTTTGGACCGGTCTTAGTGAGAAAATCGACATTTGATCATCTCTAATGTTCCATAGAATAGCATATACCTTGCCAAACTTTCACGTTATTGGCGGGCCAATCCGACATTATGACAGAAAATTCCTAATGGCACAGGTTTTGACCAGCGATTCCCATTACTACAATCTATAAATCAATCGATTATGATTAAAGGCAAGATCACCGTTCAGACAGAGAATATTTTTCCCATCATTAAAAAATTCCTCTATTCGGACCATGAGATTTTCCTTCGCGAACTGATCTCCAATGCCATTGATGCCACCTCCAAGCTGGAGGCAGTAGCTAATTCCGGTGAAATTGAAGGCGATCTGGGAGATCTTACGATCCACATAGATGTAGATAAAGAAGCGGGTACCATCACCATCAGAGATAAAGGAATCGGTATGACAAAGTCCGAAGTTGAAAAATATCTCAACCAGTTGGCGTTTAGTAGTGCTGAAGATTTTGTCAAAAAATACCAGGGCAAGAATAATATAATCGGCCATTTTGGTCTCGGATTTTATTCCGCGTTTATGGTGGCTGATGAAGTTGAAGTCATTACCAAAACCTACAAAAAAACACCAAAGGCAGTTCATTGGATTTGTGAGGGCAACCCCGAATATGAGATCGATGAACATGACCGTAAGGATCGTGGAACGGATATCATCCTGCATGTGAGCGAGGACAGCAAGGAATTTCTTGAAACAAGTAGAATTGAAGGACTGCTTAAAAAATACTGCAGCTTTCTCCCATACCCAATTCAGTTTGGAACAAAGAAGGATACGCGTTGGGAAGGCGAAGGCGATGACCGCAAGAAAATAGAATCAGAAGTACCCAATGTGATTAACGATACCAATCCATTGTGGAAGCGTAAACCAGGTAAACTTAAGGATGAAGACTACCTGAACTTCTATAAAAAGCTATATCCAATGTCAGGTGACCCTATGTTTTGGATTCACCTTAATATCGATTATCCTTTCAACCTGACGGGCATTCTTTATTTTCCTAAAGTCAGTAATCAGTTTGAGGTTCAAAAAAATAAAATACACCTCTACAGCAATCAGGTCTTTGTTACGGATGAAGTGAAAGAAATCGTTCCTGAATTTCTTACACTTCTGCATGGTGTCATTGATAGCCCCGATATCCCATTAAATGTCTCACGCAGTTATCTGCAAAGCGACTCAAACGTAAAAAAGATCACGGGCTATATGACTAAAAAAGTAGCAGAGCGACTTTCTAAACTTTTTAAAGAGGACCGCGCAGGCTTCGAACAGAAATGGGATGATATCGGTGTTTTTGTGAAATACGGAATGATTACAGATGAAAAATTTGCTGAAAAAGCAACTGAATTTGCACTATTGAAAAGTGTAGAGTCTAAATATTTCACATTTGAAGAGTACAAGGACAAGATCAAAGAGAAACAGACGGATAAGTATGAAAGGATGGTTGCACTTTACACGCCATCACCTGAATTACATACATCATATATCAGTCAGGCAACTGAAATGGGGTATGATGTTCTTCACCTCAATCATGTCATTGACAACCATTTTATTCAGCAACTCGAATATAAATTAGATAAGATGACATTCGTGCGAGTGGATTCAGATACACCCGACCAATTGATTCAGAAAGATGAATCGAATGAATCACTACTCAATGAGAAAGATCAGGAAAAAGTAAAAGAATTATTTGGTGGCCTTATTCCAGGAAAAGAGCATCAGTTAATTCTTAGACCAATGTCCACGGAAACTCACCCTGTGTTGATCACACGACCAGAATTTATGAGACGTATGCAGGAAATGCAAGTTATGCAGGGCATGGGAGGGGTCGGAATGATGGAAGATCACTATCAGGTGATAATCAATTCGAACCATCCTCTGATTGCAGAAAAACTGATGAACATGCGAAGCCAGGAAAAGAAAGAAAAATTCGCAGCTTATTTACTTCGACTTGCTAAACTTAATCAAGGCATGCTGAAAGGAGAGGAGATGTCATCATTTATAAAAGACAGCATCGAGTTTCTTTCTTGATGTTGTCTTTGTATGAATACCATTATTCGGGCGTGCGTTGAGGCTTTTGATGGACGCCAGAAGATGTAGGCAAAAAGTAATTTTCAGGAAGGGTTAAAACAATACCTCGAGGAAATCGTAGGTCATGTTAAATAACAATACCACCTGACACCAAACTTGTAGACCGAGATATCTCCTTATTTAAAAGGTAAGACTTTGGATGTTATGCCGGCCACCGCAAATTGAAAGCCAGGTGGTAACTGGAGGTCAAATATAATAAATTCAACTAAAAAAGTCAAGTTATTTAAATCCGGCTTT
>JAYUXX010000349.1:0-8971 GCA_043752765.1 Saprospiraceae bacterium
GATGCTTACATTGATTACCGTCCTCTGCCGGAAGATGATCCGAAAGTAAGACAACCTGATATCACGCTGGCTAAAAAATTATTACAATGGGAACCTAAAATCCCAAGGTCAGAAGGATTAGTATATACATTGAAATATTTCCGCGAATCACTTGAAAAAGTATAAAGTCGGAGTTGATAATTCGCATACCATGTCTCCATTACACTTGAAACGTTTATCATTTATCTTTTCCTTTATCTTTTGGGTGTTGTTCACTCAATCCTCTTTTGCTCAACTTACAGAAGATCAGGCAAGAGAAATGTTAGCACAAAAGGGAATTTCGGAAGATACCCTCCGAGATCGACTGATAAAAAAGGGTTTCGACCCTGACCGGATCAGACCGGATCAGGTTGACAGGTTTCAGAATGTGATACTCGAAACCATCCGCGAAATAGAAGAAGATAAGCGGGCAAAAGAACGAAAGGAAAATTTCAAGGTAGTTGAACGTGATACACAACCGGTGCCTCCTCCAACAACTCCAATTCCGACAGCTCCGGTAATTACCCAACCCATCGATATGCTTAAAAAGGCTCGAATATATGGTCAGGAAATTTTTAGTAATGGCTCCATACAGGTCTATCAAAAAGCAGAAGAACTTGTTGCCTCCGACGATTATGTCCTAGGTACAGGTGATAAGATTGGAATACTTGGTTTTGGAAGGTCTCAATTTGAAGAAATTCTCGACATAGGTTCTGATGGATTTATTGATCCTTCCGAAGGCTTGCCTCGTATCCTCGTTAAAGGATTGACATTTGGAGAAGCCAAAGAATTGTTATTTCAACGCTACAATCAATTTTATGTCATTACCAGAGGGAATTTTCAGGTCACGCTTATTCGCCCAAGAAATATAACTGTCAATGTATTCGGTGAAGCTAAAATTCCGGGCGCCTACACACTTCCAGGTTTCAACACTGCCTTTAATGTGATCAGTGCTGCGGGTGGGCCAACGGATATTGGTTCGGTTCGAAAAATAAAAGTTATTAGCGGCAACAAAACACGTCTACTCGATGTGTATGCCTTTATGAATAATCCTGGAGTGGCCGGTAATTTTTTCCTTCAGAATAATGATTATATCCATATACCTGTCGCAGATAAAGTAGTCACGATCGAAGGAGCGATTACCAGACCCATGTCATATGAACTTCTCGAAAACGAAAACCTTGCTCAGCTAATACAGTATGCCGGTGGAGCTAAAGCTGATGGTTATTTATCTGATGTCAAAGTGACACGATTTCTTGAGGACAGGCAGGTAATTACAAATGTCAACTTTCGTGAATTGCTAGTGGGAGGTGGTGACTATGTACTTTCCAATGGAGATATTGTAGAGATTAAAATGATCGAAGAAACTGTTCGCAACTATGTGAACATTTCAGGGGCTGTTCAATTTCCGGGCCGTTATGAAAGAATTTCAGATATGCGAATATCTGATCTGCTGGATCAAAGCAAACTACTACCGGAATCACGATTGGATTTTGCATACTTACTTAAATCACAAGCAGACGGCACATTTAAATATCAGCGTATCAATTTACAATCCATTCTAACTAATCCTGCATCAATAGAGAATGTAGTTATGAATGATCAGGATGAAATTCAGGTGATGACCTTAAAGGCATATGCAGACATAACCTATTTTTCAGTCTCCGGAGCAGTGCGAAGTCCAGACACCTTTTCATTTAATCCTGATGGCGTGTTAAATCTTGAGGATGCTATTTTATTGGCTGGGGGATTAATGCTTGAAGCAGCCGATCATGGTTACATTATTCGATTTGATCCTACTGAACCCAAAACAGTAGAATACATTCATATTGATCTGAGAGAAGCCTTTGACAATCCATCTTCGGCTGCAAATGTTGAGATCCGTGCAGGTGATCAGATAGTAGTATATGATAAAAATGTGATCCGTGATGTGCTCACCGTCACTATAACCGGAGCGGTCAGGAACCCAGGCACTTTCCCGTATGGACCAGAAATGACAACTGCGGATTTGGTCAATCTTGCAGGTGGATTCAGATTTGGTGCTGACAATAGCCGAATCGATATTGCCCGATCTGAATTTGGCAATGGAGAAGAGCTTCGTTTCACGCAGTATACGACCGGGCTGCCGAATGATTTTAATCTTACACAGACAAGTGACAACAGTCTCGTATTAAAACCCTTTGACAATGTCTATGTGAGAAGTATTCCTGAGTTTGAATTTCAACAAACAGTTAGATTAACCGGAGAAGTTAGATACCCTGGCGATTACACCATCCTGCAGGACAAAGAAAGGATCTCGGATATTATAGAACGAGCAGGTGGATTGACAGGAGAGGCATTCCCTGAGGGAGCCAGAATGTATAGGCGAGGGGATTCCACGGGCCTTGTGGTGATCAATCTGGGTGACATATTAAGAAATGAATCGGAACCTTCTAATGTTGCGCTCCTATCTGGAGATGAGATCGACATTCCCAAAAGCAGAGATCTGGTTACAATTGGCGGTAGTGTCAATTTAGATGAAGCCTATTCGGATGGATTTTTAAAGGGAGAAAATTCAATTTCCGTTGCATTCAGAGGAGAAAAAAGTGCTAAATATTATATCGATAATTTTGCTGCAGGTATACGTTACGATGGAGCTGCATCTGAAATCAGAGTACAATTTGCTGATGGACGTGTGCAAAAAACAAAAAAAATATTCCTCTTCAATAACCATCCGCGCGTAGAAAGAGGATCTATCATCACGGTAGGGGCTAAAGAAGTAAAGCCTGTAGTAATTAATGAAAGGGAGAAGATTGATTGGGGAACAGTTTTAAAAGATACCCTAACCCAGGCAACGGCTGTATTAACAATTTTGATTTTGGTAGACCAATTGGGTAAATAAAAAGATATCATTCCATAATGGTAAAAATACGCGATCTCGAATTGGGAGAATTTCCTCTCTTACTTGCTCCCATGGAGGATGTAAGTGATCCACCATTCCGTTTTCTCTGTAAGGAACAGGGTTGCGACTTGCTTTACACCGAATTTATCAGTGTGGAAGGATTGATCAGAGACGCTGAAAAAAGTCTTCAAAAACTTGACATATACGATATCGAAAGACCAATAGGAATTCAAATATTCGGAGCAGAGCTTGACTCTATGGTACAGGCTACAGACATCGTCTTGGCCGCCCAACCCGAATTATTGGATATTAACTTTGGCTGTCCCGTGAAAAAAGTAGTGTGTAAAGATGCTGGTGCTGGAATTCTTAAAGACATTCCGAAAATGATCCGGTTAACAGAAGCTATTGTCAAAAGAAGTCACTTACCGGTTACTGTTAAAACGAGGTTAGGGTGGGATGAAAATTCAAAACATATCGTAGAAGTTGCTGAAAGACTTCAGGATATCGGGATTGAAGCCATTTCTATTCATGCCCGCACCCGTTCCCAAATGTATAAAGGCGAAGCTGATTGGACATTGGTTGGAGAGGTAAAGAATAATCCAAGAATGAGAATTCCGGTTTTTGGAAATGGAGACATCGATACACCTGAGAAGGCAGTACTATATCGTGACCGGTATGGTGTAGATGGTATCATGATTGGCAGAGCAAGCATTGGTTATCCGTGGATCTTCAGAGAAATAAAGCACTATATAAAAACTGGTCAAATCCTCGCCGGTCCGACACTTCATGAGCGTGTCAATGCCGCACGCCGACACCTCGCACATTCAATTGACTGGAAAGGTGAAAAATTAGGTGTAGTAGAAATGCGTCGACATTATGCTAATTACTTTAGATCGCTTGAAGGCATTAAACATTTTAGAGCGCTACTTGTCACGGAAACGTTGCCCGTAAATTTGTATGGTATTCTTAATCACATTGAAAGTCACTACTCGACAGAAATACTTGAAGCAGTGTAGTGCGGATGACTATTCAATTACTGAGCTCGTCCGCTTTAAACTTAAAGAATATGGACCATTGAAAAGTTGAGTCATTCCCGATGTCACAGCTAGTTCCTTCCAAGTGATTACTTTCAACTCTTTATAATCTTACATTCGCGATCCTTCTATAGCATTGATATGCAGCTTAAACTATCCCCTCAGGAAATATCACTCTTCTCCCTTGTAGGTTCTAAAGCCAACCAATTGGGACAGGAAGTATATGCGGTAGGAGGTTTTGTAAGGGATCGATTATTGGGACTTGAGTCAAAAGATATTGATTTTGTTACTGTCGGTGATGGGCCTGCATTGGCTGAAGCAGTTAATGACGCACTTGGTAAAGATGCTTCCGAACTTTCCATTTTTAGAAATTTTGGAACAGCTATGTTTCGATATCATGATCTTGATTTGGAATTTGTAGGTGCGCGAAAAGAATCGTATAATTTCAATAGCCGAAAGCCTGATGTCGAGCAAGGCACTTTGCTTGAAGATCAACAACGAAGAGATTTTACCATCAATGCGCTTGCAATAAAATTGCAAGGATCTGATTCTTTTACAATTATTGATCCCTTTGATGGACTTACTGATTTGAAAAATAAAAGGATCATCACCCCTTTAGATCCGCAGCAAACTTTTTCAGATGATCCATTGCGGATGATGAGAGCAATCCGTTTCGCAACTCAGCTTTCATTTGAAATCGATGATGCTACTTTTAATGCTATCAAATCCATGCACAGTCGAATGGATATCGTTTCGATGGAAAGGATTACACATGAATTAAATAAAATAATTCTTTCCGAAGTTCCTTCAATAGGTTTTAAGCTAATGGACAAAGCCGGATTACTGGCTTACATTTTTCCTGAGATGGTTGCATTAAAGGGTGTGGAGCAAGTAGAAGGATATGGACATAAGGATAATTTTTATCATACACTTCAGGTGCTTGATAATGTGGCTATAGCTTCGGGCGATTTATGGCTCAGATGGTCCGCGATACTTCATGATATCGCTAAGCCTGTCACCAAACGTTTTGAACCTGGCCATGGTTGGACATTTCATGGCCACGAAAGTGTGGGAGCTGGAATGGTTCCCAGGATCTTCCGCCGCTTAAAACTTCCAATGGATGAAAAAATGAAATATGTCCAGCAATTAGTTCGATTGCACTTGCGGCCTATTGCACTCGTCCAGGAGGAGATCACTGATTCAGCTGTACGACGGTTACTCTTTGAAGCCGGAGATGATATCGAAGACTTAATGACATTATGTAAGGCCGATATTACTTCAAAGAATCCCGAACGCGTAACACGATACCTCAGAAATTATGAAATGGTAATATCCCGGCTCCGAGAAGTTGAGGATAAAGATCATTTCCGAAACTGGCAACCTCCTATCACCGGTGAGGTCATTATGGAAACTTTTGGAATTAAACCAGGTCGCGAAGTTGGCGATATCAAAACTGCTATTCGGGAAGCTATCCTCGAGGGAGATCTTGAAAATGATTTTGAAAAAGCATTTTCATTTATGATTGAAGAGGGAAAAAAGTTGGGACTGACGCTAAAACAGCCCTGAAAACTAAATAAGCGTTAAATTTCTTTAGATAGGTAGCTTTTTGTGCTGTCAAAATCGTTTTGCATGTAGACTAATGTATATCTCAAGGCTTCCCATATTTATTCTTTTCTTCATTACGATTGTGGTTCCCCTGCATAGCCAGAATCATAATCTTGTGGTAAAAGCTGAATTGGAACCGGCTGCAGATTTCTTTAGAGAACTCAGTTTGCAATCCGGTATCAACATCATCTACAGTGATAATCTGATAGAGAAGCTTCCTCTTGTGACACTTGCCATGAAAGCAGTAAGCATAGATGAGATTCTGAATGAGGTATTGGATGGCACAAGGGTAGGTTTTAAATATGTAGGAAATCAGATAGTGCTTTACCAGGCAAGTCCTCCCATTACCAAGTTTTCGATTAGTGGTTTGGTCACGGATTCAGTGTCAGGTGAGCCTTTAATATCTGCTTATGTGTACGATGAGAAAAGCGGGAAATCCACACTTACGAACCAATACGGATATTTTAGTTTGTATTTGCCCGCAGGGGAAGTAAGTTTGTTATCAGGCTACAGCGGATTTCTACAACAGAAAAGACGAATTAATCTTTTAAAAAATCAGATCATTCAATTGCGTCTTCCGCCAAACTCATTGCTTCCGGAAGTTATTGTCACAGGCAAAAGATTTGGATTTGATGATGATCCGATTCATCCCGCAAAAACCATAACCTTAGCAGATCTGCAAAATGATATTCAGCTTGGAGGTGCAAGTGATTTGTATAGAGCAGCTGATTTTATTCCAGGGGTACACACGGGCACAGATGGAGTAGGTGGTATCCACGTGCGCGGAGGAGCCAATGATCAGAACCTCATTCTTATGGATGGTGTACCTGTTTATCATCCAAATCATTTACTTGGAATTGTTTCTGTTTTCAATTTTCAGATTTTACAACAAGCCACTATTTATAAAGCTAATTTCCCCAGTAGGTTTAGTGGAAGGCTGTCATCTGTGATGGATGTCAGAACAAGGGAAGGGAATATACATCAATGGGCGTTTTCCGGAAACGTAGGTTTGTCTGAAGTAGGCGCTATGATTGAGGGTCCGATAGTGAAGGACAAAATTGGGATTTTGCTGACAGGGCGATTTTTTCTTCCAGGACTATTTATGCCCGATCTGACAAGAGGTATCAAAGAGAGAAATGGTATTGAAGGATTTTCAGATATCGATTACCTTGATTTTAATGGGAAAATAAATTGGAAAATTGGACTTCGGGATCGCATTTATCTGAGTATGTATCAGGGGAGGGATCGGTTTTCAGATTTTACCACTACAAGACGTAACCAGCTAGATGATTTTGGAGACAGGATAGTGTCGGCTGAAGAATTTGATAAGAATCTCAATTGGACTAACCGTACCGGAGTATTCAGATGGAATCATATTCTAAATGATAAAATTTTCTCAAACCTGATTGTTTCAACGAGTTCATTCGTGTTGCAGTCTGTAGATAAAAGCAAATTTCTCTTCTTATTTCCGGGTACGACCCGTCTCCCGGTTTCAGGTTTTGATATAAAAGAATTCAAATCGGGTATTAAGGATCTGACGCTTAAGCTGGAACTTGATATCCGGCCATCCACTGATCATGAATTGAATGCAGGGATCTATGCAATTAATTATCTATTCCAGCCCAAGTCCATTTCTCATAATGAGGAAAGTAAAGTCGGAAATTTTTATTTACAGGAGGGACTATTAGCGGATGAGCTCTTTGCTGGATTTGATGTAAAAGCTCTTGAAGCGGGTTTATATATGGAAGATAAATGGGAAATCCAAAAAGGACTTCATCTATCCTCTGGCGTTCATGTATCTGCGTTTTTTGTACAGGGTACATATTATCTCGATCCCCAACTTAGAATGAGCCTCGATTATCTGCCAGCTCCAAAATTTGCTTTTAATATCGGGTATAGTCGCATGGCGCAGTATCTCCATAATCTAACTTCAAGTGGGATTGGATTACCCACTGATTTATGGGTGCCCACTACCCGAAAGGTTTCACCTGCACTTTCCGATCAATATTCGTTATCTGCTCTATTCAAACCAACAGACAACTTTTCAATTGATCTGTCTGCCTACGTCAAGGATATGCGAAACCTTATCTCGTATCAGGAAGGGGCAAGTTTTCTACTGCGGGAAGGACCTTTGGCGGGAAGCATCATCGATGCGGGTAATTGGGAGAACCGGATTACAGTTGGCGAAGGAGATGCTTCAGGAGTTGAATTGCAGTTTCTCTACGATCTTCAAAAATTCCAATTTAGGCTCAATGGCACATGGTCACGATCGTATAGAAGGTATGATGATATAAATAATGGACTTCCATTTCCTGACCGGTATGATAGAAGATGGTCATCAACCTTTGCAGGACAACTTAAACTTGGACCAAAATGGTCAACAGGCGTTAATTTCATCTATGGGACTGGTATAGCCATAACACTTGCAGAAAGCAAATTCTTCAATCCGAGTTCGTTTTTTCCTGTTCCTGGGATAAACTATAGTGGCAGAAATGCTTTTCGCTTACCTGCCTATCATCGCATGGACATAACCATAAATTATCAGTTATCTGACCAGGAAGCATTCAATCATTCCCTTTCTCTCAATCTGTATAATGTGTACAATCGAACAAATCCATTCTATGTAACGCTCGTACAAGATTCTAGCAATACGGCATTCGAGTTCAAACAATTCTCTCTGTTTAAATTTTTTCCTTCCCTTACATATCGGTTCTCATTCCTCTAAACCAGCCTGAGGGCAAATGGAAAGCTCATGTTTTTCCTTTGTTAAAGGATTTTTAGGTTTTGTTAATTCAAGTGAAAAGGGACTATCTTTAAGAGGTGGAAATTAGAGCGTCCAATATTCTGTGCATTATTCCTATTAGTTTACTCCTGCTTGCAGGATGTGAAACCTCATTTGACTTTCAGTTAAATGCTGTTCCGAAACTGACAATCATTTCACATCTGGCTCCAAATAGTGTACCGGACAATTGGGAAAGTCAACGAGTGTACGTGTATGCAACTCAGAGTCCTTCGGATACAAGTAACTTTTTCACACCCGACGATTTAGTTGTGGATGTAACTGAGGAGGAGACAAAGATTACAGTTCGTCTGGATACAACTGCACAGGGAGGTAAGATTTATTTTGAGTTTCCGGAAGGGTTTCTGAAGGCAGGATTTACCTATAGCATTACTGCCTTTGCTCCGGGTTTTGATATTGTTCAGGCTACAACCTATATTCCAAAGCCGAGTACAATTTCAGATTTGCGCATTCAGGATATCAACATCGAACAAAGTGCTGCCCATGATTTTAAGAAGATCCTTAGATATAAAGTGGTTTTCAATATTGACCATTTTGAAGGGAATCGATATTATCACCTTATTTTTTATAATCAATATGAGGGTATTTTGAATAAATACCATATCATAGATCCGAAGCCTTCGGATGACCAGC
>JAYUXX010000350.1:0-3697 GCA_043752765.1 Saprospiraceae bacterium
ATCATGGAAATTGCCTCTTCAATATTCAGGTGAGTTTCATGTGGTTCAAACCGTAATGCATTCAGAATCAGCGTATCCAGATTTTTCAACAAATCCTTACTTGAATCAGGAATCGTTTTAGCATCGGTGATATAAGCAAGATTACCAATTCGAAAGCCGTATATCGGCAGTTGGCCGTGATCTACCGGGATGGGGAGAATTTCAACATTTCCAATTTTAAAAGGTGAGTCGGAGATCGTAATACTTGAGACTCTGGGTTTTCCGGGATAGTGATATTCCGGATCAAAGGCATACATGAATCTCCTGTGAATCTCACGTAATGATCTGGCGGAACCATAAATAGGTATTTCTCTCTTATATAAGAAGTTAACCGGTCGTATATCATCGAGACCTGAAATGTGATCATTATGCTCATGGGTCAATAAAACAGCATGGACGTTGGAAAGAGAGTTGGACAACATTTGCTGACGGAAGTCGGGTCCAAGATCAATACAAAGACCCATGTCATCCACCTTTATAAAGGCTGCCGTACGGGTACGTTTATCGTGAGGATCACCAGACTTACAAACCTTGCATTCACATCCTATCACAGGAATGCCCTGTGAGGTGCCAGTGCCCAATAAAGTAATTTCTATGGCAGGACTCAAGCGGGCTTCAGTAGATTTTTCCGCATTTTTTGATACCATTCTGCGTTTTCAGGTGTCAGCGAAGATGAATCGATAACACCCTGTTCAAGAATTTCCATGAGTGTGTTTATCCTTGCCTCGACATCGAAGAATTTATTTACGATGACTATATTTTTGCCCACCACTATACAGTAACCTGATTGAAAATTACCTTTCTCGTAGCGGACCGTAATCTTGAGTTCGCGAAATAATTCTTCAAATTTGAGGAGGTTATGCCGTGTATATTTAATCATAAAACGTTTTCGTTGAAGGTGCAAGCCTTATGAAAGATGAAGTTTCTCACTTCGAAGGCCTAATTTTGAGCTATGAAATTAAAAAAACCTCAGATATGTATTTTAAGGGGTATCATTCTGTCCACAATTGTACTCTTTTCCTCGTATGCTTATTCACAACGCTTCTCTGCAGGGATTGTTGGAGGGATGAATGCTTCCCAGATTGATGGTGATATGCTTGCTGGCTTTGATAAAGTTGGTTTGACGGGAGGCATAAAGGCTATTGTTAATTTCGAATCGGCAATCGATTTTAATATTGAATTTTTATTTTCCCAGCGAGGAAGTCGTCCTGATATTTTCAATCCTGATTATGATCCTGATATCAATATTTCTCTTGTGTATGCTGAGATACCGGTTTATCTGACCTTAGGTGACTGGTGGCAGGAAGAAGGACAATATCATAAAGTGTCAGCGCATGCAGGTTTGAGTTATGGGCGGCTGATTACGGCAAAGACAACGGATTACTTCCATCCAATTGAAATGTCCCTGGATTTGCTTGTGCCTTTTTTTAATGAGAATGATATCTCCTGGTTATTGGGTGCTACCTACCGTCTGAGCGAAAACTGGGGCCTTACAGGTCGCTATACGAATGGCATTTTACCCCTGCTTAATCCTAAAAAACACAATCTTGCCGCTGCCCGGCTCACATCTTATTTCATCACATTTCGGCTAGATTACTATTTTTAGAAATGAAACTAACCTACTTTCTTCTTGTATGCCTCTCGTGCATAGTCATTTCCTGTAAGCCTGCTAATACAGAAGTTACTGTAAATGAAAAACCCGAAGCTCCTTCCAGTCCTGTCTATCCTGCATTGGGAAGCCAGGAAATAACACAACTCTATGCGATGACAGATAAGGTGGATATGATCTTTTATGATCTTCCCATTAGTGTCAACCAGGATGATGCCAAGAGCGCAAAAAATTCTGCACTGTATGTGTCTCCGGCACCGGCAGTAATGAATAAATCCTGTAAACCTCTTGGGCGACTGACATGGATGTCAGATGGAGCTATTATAAAAGAGGCAGACATCTATATGGATTCTACCTGCCACTACTTTTTATTCATGACCAATAATCAGCCTGTAGCTGCCAATGCGATGTCAGAATCGGGGGTTCAGTTTTTTACAAGCATTATCTCCCAGGTACAACAAAGGCAACCAAAATGACAGGTGAAAGGATCGCTGTCATTGACCTGGGGTCAAATACATTTCATTTGATGATCTGCGAAATCAATGAAGACAGGAGCTGGAACTTAATTCATAAAGAAAGAGAGTATGTAAAACTTGCCTCCGGAGGCATGGATGTGATCAATGAGGACTCCCAGCAACGGGCTATTGACGCAATGATCCGGTTTTCCAATCTGATTCGTACCCATGAAGTGACCCGTACCCGGGCAATAGGTACAGCCGTATTGCGGGAGGCTGAAAATGGAAAGGCTCTCACAGATAAGCTTTTAGAGATCACCGGAATAACTATAGAAATTATTGATGGCCAAATGGAAGCAAGGTATATCCTGATGGGTATTCAGTCTGTGCTTCCGCCTCTTGATAGATATGGGCTCATCATGGATATAGGGGGAGGCAGCGTTGAATTTATCCTTTACAAGGACCAAAAAGTAGACTTTAAGTCTAGTTTTAAAATTGGAGTTGCTGTGCTCTACAGGATGTTCCACAAATCAGATCCTATAGCTCAACATGAAATTGAAGCCCTTGAGGCGTATGTGGGTAATATTCTTGAACCCTTGAGGGAACAACTGGAGCAGCTCAATCAGTATTACCTTATTGGAGCCAGTGGGTCATTTGAGGTTATGTATGACATGCTTCCTAAAAAGCAAACTTCAATGCACTGGGCGGAACTTGAAATGGAGGGCTTACCTGAATACATCGAAAAGGTTATTCATGCGCCCTTGGCGGAAAGGAGATTAATGCCTGAAATTCCGCCTGAACGTGTGGATTATATTGTGGTTGCATACTTATTGATTCGTTTTATTTTACGCACTACCCCACCCGAGAAATTGTATTTCTGTGAGTTTGCCTTGAAAGAAGGAGTTATTGCTGAGATGAAAGATGGCTAGTTTAGACCAATCTAAAATTTAATTTTAGGATCACTAAAATATTTATATTTGCATCATGGATCTTTGGCAAATATTTCAGGAACCCTGGGCGCTTCGGGCTTTGATTGCCTCGACTATGGTAGGCTTGACCTGCGGCGCATTAGGTAGTTTTATTGTGCTACGTAATATGTCATTGATCGGAGATGCTTTATCGCATGCTATTCTACCCGGGGTTGTAGTTGCCTTTGTTCTGCTCGGATACAATACGCTCGGCTTCTTTTTTGGGTCCGTAGCTGCAGGTCTGTTATCTGCTGTGCTTATTACATGGATTCAGCAAAATGTAAAAACAAAAAATGATGCTGCCATTGGAATTGTTTTTACGGCCATGTTTTCCATTGGGGTGATTGGGATATCCTCCATTTCCAGGACTGGAGTTCATTTGGATTTAAAGGATTTCCTCTTTGGAAATGTTCTGGGAGTTTCTAATGAAGACCTTGTCATGACAGGCGTAGTGATGTTGATGGTGATCTTAAGTATCATTTTGCTCTATCGAAATCTATTTGCTTCTACCTTTCAACCCACCATTGCCTCTACCATGGGAATACCCGTGAAGCTGATGCATTATTATCTGATGCTATTATTGTCTTTTTCAGTTGTTGCAGCTATGCAAACTGTAGGTGTTATCC
>JAYUXX010000351.1:0-19724 GCA_043752765.1 Saprospiraceae bacterium
AGCGCAGTGCTAAATCTAAATCTGCCATCCTTATCAATTTGTGAAATGGAAAAAGCAGAATAAGGCATTTCTCAATAATATATTATTTATCGTGTATCGGTATTGAAAATTATCATCGTTTTTGCTTTAGGTTATCATAACCTTTCAGGCATTCGATTTTTACTATTTTGTATTCAATCACAGAAGTAAATAAAGTAAACATGGATTCAGGTTCATTCTTAGACGATATAAGTAAAGGCTACACTTTTGAAGGTGAATCCATCATTCTCGGAGCCGCTGTACTTGATGGCAAGCCGCAGAAAGAAACTTTCATCAGAATTCCGCTTGCTACCATGAATCGACACGGACTCATTTCAGGCGCCACAGGAACTGGTAAAACAAAAACTTTACAAGTATTGGCCGAGCAATTAAGTGCTAAAGGAATACCGACCCTTGTTATGGATATAAAAGGTGATTTAAGCGGTATTGCTGTTCGCAATTCAGGGCATGCCAAAATAGATGAACGCCACGAACTGATTGGAATGCCTTATATACCCGGGTCTAGTCCCGTAGAATTCCTCTCTCTGTCAGAAGAACCCGGTGCAAGACTCAGAGCTACTGTCTCGGAATTTGGTCCGGTTCTATTTTCCAAAATGTTAGATCTAAATGAAACCCAACAAAGTGTTATATCTGTAATCTTTAAATTCTGTGATGACCGTCAATTACCACTTCTTGATATTGAAGATTTGAAAAAGGTGATGCAGTATGTCACCATGGACGGTAAATCAGAATTTGAATCGGAATATGGTAAGATTATGACCACATCTGTGGGGACGATCATGCGAAAACTAGTTGAACTTGAACAACAAGGTGCAGCCAGCTTTTTTGGCGAACCTTCATTCGATGTACAGGATTTGTTGCGAAGAGACAGTGAAGGAATGGGTATAATACATGTGTTGCGGGTAGCTGACATCCAGGATAAACCAAAACTGTTCTCAACATTTATGTTACAATTGTTGGCAGAGATATACGCCGTTTTTCCTGAGGAAGGAGATTTGACTAAACCGAAACTTGTTTTTTTTCTGGATGAAGCCCATCTTTTGTTTGAAAATGCTTCGGATGCATTGTTAGACCAAATTGAAGTAATCATTAAACTCATTCGCTCCAAAGGAATTGGTATATTTTTTATAACCCAAAATCCCACTGATGTGCCCGATAGTGTTCTGAGTCAATTAGGTCTAAAAATCCAGCATGCCTTGAGAGCTTTTACAGCTAAAGACCGAAAAGGTATAGTTCTGGCTTCAGAAAATTTTCCCGAATCTCCATATTACAAAGTTGACCAGATCATTACTGAATTAGGAACTGGAGAGGCGCTTGTGACAGCATTGAATGAAAAAGGCATTCCAACTCCTCTTGTACATACGTATCTACGTGCTCCACAATCCCGTATGGATATCCTGGAGCCAAATGAAATAAAAGAAATTATTGGTCAGTCTGATCTCATTCCTAAATACAACAAAAGTTACGACAGGGAAAGTGCCTACGAAATATTGAGTGCCAAAATCGAGGATGCTACTTCTGATGAACATAAAGATGTCATCACGAAACAAAAGACCAAAGCGCGACAAGAAAAATCAACTTTAGAAAAAATATTCTCAAACACGACCACTCGTCAGGTGGGCCGAACTGTAGCTCGTGAACTCACGCGGGGAATTCTGGGCGTGCTTGGCGTAAAAACGACTACACGAAGAACTACTCGGCGTAGTACAGGATGGTTCTAAATAGATGTATTAAAAGTTCTCGAAAATTTTCCGTGCATTCCGATGGACATTTTCTCCCATCACTTTCTCATTGACACCAAGGATCTCCAAGGTGGCATCTTTATACAATTCAATTTCCCAACGCTCATTTTTAATTTCTCCAATTGCTGTGGAGTGCAATAGCGTATAAGCATTCTTGGCTAAGGATGGGTTATAGAACAAGAAACGCACGTTACTTTGATGAGTCGCTGTAAAGTTTTGATAAAACCATACTTCGTATGGGGGTGCACTAGGTTCATCCTCTACAGGAATAATATCATCGGGACGTCCGTATTTCAGAAAAATATGTCCCCGGTCTGTTTCGAAGCCATAACCGAATCCGGATCTGAAGTCTTTATCCACTACTTTGGCAACTGACATATAAGCTGCAAATACCTGGTCTGCATACTTGCCTGCCTCTTCTGTCCAATATCTATGTATAAAAAATTGTTTTGATTTTGTATCACCCTTATCCAGGAGGGTATTCATGATATCTACATGCACGGAACTGACTATAGGTGCCATTGCCTTGAGATGATAATCAATTGAATCCTCAGGAATTTTTTTAATAAAACTTGCATCCAGATTTAACGAACCGGATGCAATGAATACGGAGTCAGCCTTAGGATTAAATCGCGAAAAGGAAACTGAACGTGTATCCATGATCTTCTTGTTGCCATCAAATAGTGTTGTCTCAAAAATGTACGGTCCCGAAATTAAACTTTTGATATCAAGCTGAAATACATTCGCTGAGATCTTCTGCTTTTGGACTTTGCGGTAGGCAATTATTGGCGATGGGATTTCCCCCGCCAACGATCTAAGGGTGTATTGAAGATATGGTTGACCCTCCAAAGCATCCGTATCATAGGTCTCCACATAGAGACTTAGCTTATCTAAAGCCGGATAATAATAGCCAAATGGTAAGGGTTCGAGATAAACGCCATTTTTGTAAAGTGGGCTGGAACCATCTGCTTCATTTCGAACCAGCGAGAGAAGCTGTACATCCGAAAGTGATGCAGGAAGATGATCGGCCTCAATGGTTGTTTGCTGTTGTATTGAAATCGTATTCAGGGAATCATGAAGATCTGTCATCTCAATCTCAATCATGTATACGCCAGGCTTGAGGAGAAAGCGCTTTATATCAATCAGGTCTTTTGCAGGACACGCTTTACTTACACGGTAATTATCTCCTGTTAGTACACTTCCGTCTTTTCCTTTTATGAGGATGACGTACTCAACACCATATTCATCTGTGAGATCAGGCTTACAAGTCAACGATGATCCAACTATATACAATGATACTTCCGCAAAGGAATAACTCTCAGAGCGAAACCGGTGAACCTGAATACTCACATCCGGTATAGCCTGTACGAAAACTGGAAAAAATAAAAGCAGGAAGAGAGATATTTTATTGATCATCATCTTTCTTTTTAAGCATGTAGATTAAAAACTGAGTGGTCGGACTCACTAAATACTTAACGGTTAAACTATCGCTTTGCAAAGACTGAATCTCAAATGTCTTATCCCCTTCCATGATAAGTTTACGATTGTCCAGTGTGTATTTACCATGTTCATCCTCTCCTGTAATATTAATTGTCATCGTATTATCCGGATTAAACATAAAATAGCCATTGCGAAGGTAACTTGACTCTCGTCCATTTCTTTCAGCCTTCGCGATATCCCATCTCCCTGTCAGGCTGTCCTGGTGAATCTCATCAGACTGTTTACATCCAATAAATAACACAACCATCAGAATTAGATAGCCAGGAAATACACGCAATGATGCGAATGAAATCCGGTTGACTACAAAGTGAAGATTTCTCATAACATCCAGGCCATTCTAAATTACCATTTGTATTACTACGGACACAAAATTACGCAGCCTCGAGTGTAAGTAAAGTGATTTCCGGTAAAATACCAACCCTGCCCGGATAGCCCAGGTAGCCAAGTCCCCTATTGACATACAGATATTGTGAGCCACTTTCATAAAGACCTGCCCATTGTTTGTACATATATTGGATAGGGCTCCACTTAATAAGACCAGGGATTTCTATGCCAAACTGAAATCCATGTGTATGCCCGGATAAGGTAAGATGTATATTTTTAAATGTTTTCAGAACCTGATCTTCCCAATGCGATGGATCATGAGAAAGGAGAACGTTGAATCCTCCTCCGACCAAACCGGCAGTGGCTTTTTGAAGATCCCCATATTTAGGAAACCGTAGATGGACGCTGTAATTCTCAACACCGATAACATTAATTGCAGTATCTCTTACAGGTATTTGTCTATGCTCATTCATCAAAAGTTCCCATCCAAGAGCTTTATGTATTCTTTTCAGATTCTCAAAATTGGCGGCTTTTTCACTTGGATTCTCCCATTGATGATAATCACCATAATCATGATTTCCAAGAACAGAGAAGACCCCAAGAGGGGCATTGATTTTGCTGAACATCTCAACAAAAGGTTCCATCTCAGATGCAACGGAATTGACCATGTCACCGGTAAAGAATACGATGTCAGGATTCTGAGCATTGATCAATTGAATACTACGTTCTACAGGTTCTTTTAATAGAAAACTACCTGAATGGATATCCGATATCTGGACGATTTTTAATCCTGACAGATCAGGATGGAGGTCCTTAATCAAGAGCTTATTTTTCAACAATTGATATCGATAAGGATTGCGAGCCATACCATAGGTTAGGCTAAAAACGGGTATGGCTCCTAATGCGATTGCTATATAGCCCATCCATCGTGATCTTTCTGTTGAAAGTTTCCAGTCTGCAAACCCAAGGTTGAGAGCTCCAAAAACCAATCTTCGTAGGTCATCGATCAGAATTACAGCAGCCATTAATAATTTGGCAAAATAGAGAATGAAGATCAGAGCCCTTAAGGTGAGTTTAATGCCTTTTGGAAATTGCTCACTCCACCCTATCGAATATCCAATCAGATATCCAATGGTGATGACCGGGATTGCCCAATATAGAACATAGGTAATGACCTTAATTGATTTCCCGGACGAACCCACAAGTGATCTGACAGCCTGGAAAGCGAAAATGTCAATAATCAAAATAATAAGGGATAAAAAAATGAGCCGGGTCATCATACAGGTGAAATTGAATCCTTGCAATAACACAATTAATCTACCAGATGTTACAACTGTTCATCTCATTTTCCTCATTTTTGATTGATGAGTTACTTTGTAATCGTGACAGGCGCATCTTCAGGTATTGGGGAAGCACTATGTGGTAAGTTATCATTAAATGGTTACGAGGTAATAGCTGGCGTGAGAACGCTTGAAGATGCCAATCGATTAGTGCATCAATTTGGAGAAAAGGTCTATCCTGTCCTAATGGACGTGACAGATGAAAAAGGGATGGAAGCTGCTGTTATAAAAGTGACGGAACTGGTAGGAAAGAATTCACTGGTAGCCATCGTCAATAATGCAGGGATAGTTATTAATGGAACGGTTCTGTATGTGCCTATGCATGAGTGGCAAAAACAGTTTGATGTAAATGTTTTTGGGGCCGTCAGGACGATTCAGCTTTTTTTTCATAAACTAATTCCAACTACTTCAACCGATAGACATCCCCGCAGAATTATAAACATCAGCAGTATTTCCGGATTATTTGCAAGCCCTTTTATGGGCCCTTACGCATCCTCCAAATATGCATTGGAAGCTATTAGTGATAGTTTAAGACGTGAGCTTTATATGTATGATATTCAAGTCGTTTTGATCCAACCTGGGGGTATAAAAACGCCCATCTGGAAGAAAGCGTTGGAGTCGACTTCATGGTTAGGCCCGGAATATGAATCCTTCTCAAAGCTGAAAGACAAGATTATAGAAAATACAGTCGCAAAGAGTTTGCCGGTTCACGTTGTGGTCAATCGTATTCTTTTGGCCATTAAGAATAAACGAGTAAGAAATCGATACTTGATTAAAGCTGAAGCATGGAAATTTAAACTGATTCTTATGCTTCCACAATCCTGGGTAGATTCGATGATCCGTAGTCGACTGCATCGCAAATCGAAATAAGGCCATTTTAATAGCTCGACAATAAATACCAGAATGGAGAATTGAATCGAATGACTAAGTAAAAGCCTTTTTTTCTTTGATCTTAGCCTTCTTACCTACGAGTTTTCTAAGGTAAAATAGTTTTGCCCGGCGAACCTTACCTTTCTTAAGCACCTTAATCTCAACGATATGAGGTGAAGCAAAAGGAAAAATACGTTCAACTCCTACGCCGTTAGATATTTTCCGAACTGTAAAAGTTTTACCAGCACCGGAACCCTTAATTTGCAGTACATCACCTTTAAAATCCTGGACACGTTCCTTCGCACCTTCAATGATTTTATAGGATACCACGATGCTGTCACCTGATTTAAAATCAGGGTAAGTCGGCTGAATATTAAGTTGCTGATGAACTAATTTAATGAGGTCCATGGGTATTATTTGTCTACTTCCTTAAAAAAGAAGGCTAAAGGTATCCTTTTTCCACATATTTAATCCCGGGATAGAATTTTTTTATCTATCGGATGAGCGTCACAAATTCCCGTAATTCCTTTACGCGGTTACGTGCATCATGATAGACAAGCACGCATAAATAAACACCGACCGGCATTTCCTGCCCGGAATTATTTTTTTGTCCATTCCAACCCGTCTCCGGATCGGAAGTAGAAAAAAGTTCCTCGCCCCACCTGCTCCAAATCTTCAGAGAATAATAAGTAACCCCCAGACTTAGACCCCCTGGCTTGTAATCCTCGTTTTTACCATCATAATTAGGGGTAAAAGCATTTGGGAGGAAGAATTGTACAATGGGCTCTATATCAATAGTTTTAATTAGAGTATCTGTACATCCATTGGGATGAAAAACGACTTGCATAATATCCGCCATTCCCGTATCACGAAAAGTATAAGTTGGGTTTTGAATAAAGGACCTGCCTTCATTTCCAAAAGTCCAGAACCAACCTGTAGCCCCTCCGGAAGAAAGATCAGTAAATGATGCAGTGGTGTTCAAACTATTGATCACCTCAGGCGTCATATTGAAATCCGCCGTTGGTGAAGGTTCCATGGTGATGAGATTTGGGAAGGTTTCACTGATATAGCACCCAATGGGTGATGTGATTTCAACCTTGATGGTGTACACCCCTTCTTCTTTATATTCATGCGTTGGACTTATATCATCCCCTGTATTGCCGTCCCCAAAATCCCATTGGATATCATAGGTTTCATCAATTGGAATGGAAAGATTTGTGAAGCTGATGGATTCCGGAACACAGGCTATAAATCTGGTGGGTTTGATTACCACTAAAGGAGGTACCGGAAAATAGCTGACATCCTTAAAGACTGTATCCCTGCAATCATTATTATCAGTAGCTATCAGCCCCACAGGATGTAGTCCTGGTATTTGATACAGGTGATTCGGATTGCGGACCAGGCTTGCTTCCTGATCGCCGAAATCCCAATCCCAATCTGTAATATTTTGCGCATCCGTTGAGGACATATCCCTGAAACTTACGGGACCGCCAAAGCAAGTATCATATTCAAATTCGAAATCGGCATCTATACTGGGAAAGACATTTAGACTGATAAAAGCAGTATCCCCACATTGCTGCCCTTCATTAATGATCATCATTCCTTTATAATTTCCTGTGCCTGGAAATGTAAAAGTCGCATCTCGCGTAAAAGCTTGTTGGGGTGAACCATTGATATCAAAACTCCAACGGTAAGTCTGAATGAACTCCTCAATTTCACTATCATTAATAAAGGTGATCGTGTTGTTGCCGCACGAATTCAAAATATATTCTTTACCATTTACGATGGCATCAGATTGAATATTGGCTGCAACCGCGGATTGGCAATTCACGACATTAAACTGGAAGTCTCTTCGGAGAACACTTAACAAGATTCCGTTGCGATATTCTTTCACACAAATACCTACGACGAACTGTCCTGTTAGTTTAGGCACGGCGGTGATAAAACCCGTGACAGGATTGATAGTCATCAACGAACTTATACCCAATGGGTTAAGAGAGGAGTAATTGGGTGCATTAAAGACCACATCAACATATGGAGGTAAACAATTCCTGGGATCGGGAGTGATACCTTCGCATAAGTCCTGTTGATTTGGGTCATTGACACCAAGAGGCCCCCCGCCTTTAAGTGGCGCGCAAAATTCGTACACTATCTCGTCACCTTCTGCGTCTGTGGCTGAATGATCAAAGTTAAACGGGTCATTAACACAAATACCAATAGGAGGAAATTCATCAAACCGGGGACCACTATTGCATGTGCGCTGGGCTTCTTCTGTAATCTCAATGGTATAGGTTGCGCCTGTATTATTGGGAGCAAGGATATTATTGATGGTATTATTACGGCAGCAACGTTGCCATGAAGCAATATAGGAACCCGCAATAATGGGCAAATTTGTAAGACTGATGATGTAGGAGGTTTCCTCTACACATACATTAGGTGGTAGAATAAGGCAAGGATTTTCTACGGCTTCCAGGTTTGTTACATTTCCGTGCTCGATATTGATCTGTCTTACAAAAGCATAGACACCATTGATGTAGGAGTAGATACCGATTTCGGCAGGATTATCAAATTCGGCGCCATTGCCTGCACAATCCCGATAAATCTTCATGGTCAACCGATAATTTCGAGAATTCGAAACGGAACCCGGGCCTAGACAATCATAATAGATCTCACCTCCTACAATATGACGGGCCATAATCACTTCTCCCATTCCAAACAAGAGAATAAGACTTAGAATTGATCGTAAATAGAAAGTGAGGTAATTTTGAATCATATCAATTGAAAAGATACGCCCGATTGGTAATTCGCTTCTACATTTAACGTTTAATTATCTGTTTTTATACATCATAGGCCTATATTAATGGCAAAGTCCATTACAATTGGCAATTAGAGTTTATAATGAACCGCGAAACCATACGAAAGATCATCGAGCAAACTGTGATTGTCCTTGAAGCGGGTGGCGTAATCCTGTATCCGGCAGACACAATCTGGGGCATAGGGTGTGACGCCACTAATCAACAAGCGATTCGAAAATTATACGACATAAAAGGGCGTGTCCAAAGAAAACCTTTTATCGTACTCGTTTCTGACCTTGAGCAACTATACAATGTTGCGGCTACAGTTCATCCCAGAGTTGATACACTACTCCATTACCATGAGCGTCCCCTGACTGTGATTTATCCTGGTGCCAAGCCTGAATTCTCTCATTTAATTGCTGGAGACGGGAGTATTGCAATCAGAATGGTGAAGTCTGGTTTTTGCCATGAGTTGATTGCATCGTATGGGCATCCTCTTATATCTACCTCAGCTAATCTATCTGAAGAGGCCTCGCCTACCACGTTCGGTACCATAAGCTCTTATATCATCAGTAAGGTAGATTATGCACTACCTGCATTTACGGAGAAGGATATTACAGGATCACCTTCGGTTATAGCGAGGTATGATGAAACAGGCGAACTTGACTTCCTTCGGTAATCTATTTTTCTGCAATTGCCGTCGCAAACTTTTCTTTTACCAACTCATTTGCTTTAAGGACAACAGGATCTGTCAGGTTGAAAGATCGGTACCAACCTTCTTCACCAGTACGGTAGGCAATTAACATTGCCTCGGTGATTCGATAAATAGCATCAGGATTGTCCTGGAGGAAAGTTATGAGTTCAGAAGAAGTATCCTTGGCTCTCTTTTTGGCAAGGGGTATCAGTGCAGAAAACATTTCCTTCTGGTTGGGTAAATCCTTTCTTATCTCCATAAACTTATCTAAAGAAACCATTTTACCCTTATGATTTTCCAGGTTGTAACGGATAGCGTATTCTGAAATAATATCCATCCAACTTTTGACAGACGGATGATGCCACTCTATATCTTCTTCAACTTCAATGTCGGGATCGATCCCGCCTCCTGCAAATACAGTCCTGCCGGATAATGTTTTAAAAACGGTAGAGGTATCAACAACAGAAGAGGTATCATATGCCTTTTGAATCAGTCTCCCAGAGGGGGTATAGTACTTTGAGATCGTGAGTCGAAGAGTTCCACCATTGGACAAGTCATACTGTTCCTGCACGAGTCCTTTCCCATAGGACCGGGTCCCTATGATAATGCCCCTGTCCTGATCCTGAAGACATCCCGCTATAATTTCGCTTGCGGATGCAGAATTCTTATTTATTAAAACACTCACATTCTCTATTGTAAAGAAAACCTTTCCTGTGCTTTTATATTCATTCCGTTGATGATTTTTCCCCTCTGTATATACCAATAGTTTGCCTTCTTCACTGAAGATCTGAGATAAGATATTTACAGCCTCACGCAGATAACCACCTGGGTTATCTCTGAGGTCTAAAATCAGGTGTTTCGCATTTTCTTTCGTTGCCATTCGCTCCCATTCATCCATAAATTCGCGGTAGGTGGTATTTGTGAAGCGAGCAATTTTAATGTACGCAACTGTGGTATCCACCATGTATGCAGCAATAACACTTGGAACTTTAATCTCATCTCTTACGATATCAACGGTCTTAACGGTGCTTTCAAACATCGGTTTGACACGAAGTTTTAGTCTTGAACCTTTCGAGCCTTTAATGAGATCAATAACATCCTTTTGGTTCAAAGAATCGTCAGGAATTTTTTGGTCATTAATCGAAAGAATATAATCACCGGGTTGAATGCCTGCTTTTTCTGCAGGACTATTTTCTTTTGGGTAAAGCACAACGAGGCTATCCTCGATAAACATGATTTCAACACCAATACCTACATAATGGCCCATTGTTTTTTCTTCCAGTTCATCCACCTGATCCGGCGGAAAATAATGGGTGTGGGGATCCAATCCACCCATGATCGCCTCAATCGCTTTTTGAACTAGTTCGTCTGAAGAAACTTCTCCCACATATTTAGTTTCAAGAAACCGGATGATCTCTTCCACCTGTCGACCACTGTAATTGGCATTGCTGATGGATGCATCAGGCTTCTGAGGAGGAGCATTCGTATCGACAAATCTGGCCCCTGCGATCATCCCTATAATAGTGACAATACTTAAAAGAAGTGGTTCGTAAATTTTGTATTTATGCGGTGTATCTGCCAAAAATGTAAGAATTCTATACGTTAACTAAATTATCTGCAAAAAAACCCTACTTTTCAATTGAAGTGGTTTAATTCCGACAAATATCAGCGAATTCCTGGTTTCCTGATTTAGAATTAGACAAAACCCACTTCTATAACCCTATATGATCGAAAAGCTTGATACGCTGGATATCAGCATTCTTAATTCATTGTCTTCAGATGCCAGGACGCCCTTTACTGAAATCGCAAAGGATCTTAACGTCTCAAGTGGCACTATTCATGTGCGCATCCGGAAAATGGAGACAATGGGCATTATAACGACTTCAAGGCTCAATATCAATTATCGCGCTTTAAATATAGAGGTGATAGCCTATGTATTTCTGCGTATGAGGCCGCAAGCTATGATTGGTGAAATAGTCGAAAGCCTTTCAAGTATACCTGAAGTCATCTCTACTGAAGTCACTACGGGCTCGAATCAGTTGATCGCAAAACTAATATGCTCGTCCCGACAACGGTACAATGAAATTATTACTTCTGTTTTCCCATCCATCGATGGGATCGCTATCGATGAACATACACTAGTTTTGGATGAGCTTATAAACCGCCCACTCATCCTGATGGAACCTATGGTCAAAGTAGAAGCATAATCCCCGAAAATTCTTTTAGATTGAAATGTAGTCTCCCCGATTAACTTCGTGGTCTATGCCATCTAAAAAGACTTTTTCATTGTTTCGTAAAATTGCGAAGATTGAAGGGTATTCCTACCTCCTGCTTTTATTCATTGCTATGCCACTCAAATATTTTGCAGATATGCCACTTGCGGTAAGATTGGTAGGGGGAATTCATGGTGGGCTATTTGTCGCCTTGTGCATCTGGTTATTTCTCGTCCATATTGAATATAAGAAATCCTGGGGTTGGTCTGCCAAGGCGTTTATATCCTCTCTAATACCTTTTGGTACTTTATATATGGATAGGACCTGGAGACAGGAACATACTACGTAGCGATTTCTCAAAACATCAGGCTGTGGAAAAAGTAAGAATTGATAAATACCTCTGGGCTATCCGAATCTTTAAGTCCCGAAGCTTGGCTACCGAAATAATCCGGGACGGAAAGGTTAAATTGAATGGTGCTCCTGTAAAAGCGTCTGCGCTCATTGTGGTCGGAGATGAAATTGACGTGCTCAAGGAAGGATTTCGAATGAAATACAAAGTAGTTGAGCTGATTGAAAAGAGAGTTTCGCCTTTACTTGCAAAACCTTGCTATGAAGATTTGACACCTCCTGATGAATTAAATAAATATAAGGCCTGGTTTGTAGGAAAGGGCGGACCTGAGAGACGTGAACGTGGAGCAGGAAGACCTACAAAAAAAGAACGAAGAGAGATAGAGGGTTATAAAGATGGAGATGATCCTGATTAGTCTTCATGTTCTCTTCCTTTACTTTTCCCATTCTGAACTGCTTTATCAAGCTCCAGATCTTCCAGTGTTTTTTTATTGATACTGTTGCGAGGTGGTTGCGACGGCTGCCCTGCATCAATCCAGGCCGTATACCATGAGTCACCCAATGCTTTAACGGCAATCCGAAACCGATCTTCTACCATTTTATCCATGGCAAGGTGATAAGCTTCGGCGTATGCTGCACATTGTGTTCTAATATTCTGGTTAAGTCTGTCTTCAAAACAGTATTGCTGATCTGTTGGGAAAGTCAGACTCAACTCTTTTTCAAGATTAAGAACGCGATCAACTTCCTTGTGGCTACTCAGTACCAGATTCCAAAAATATGTCGCCGGGTCGTCAATGTAGTTCGCTGATCCCACGACCATATCAAATTCTTCTTCAGCAAATAATTCGGGTATCCGGCTTTCCCAAAAACCATGGATGCCCACCTGATTAGTGAGTTGTCCATTATAATTGGTTGTGGTATGAAGCGGAACACATGCGTCCCCGATGTAATGTCCCATTTCTGCGGATAATCGAAGTATAGATTCCAGATTATTCTCTTTAAATGCATTTGTCAACCGGCGCTGCATAGCCTGCAGGTGATATGGAATGATTCCATGAGGTGTGAGTACATCAGACATATAAATCTGAGCATCAGGTGGACATTTTAATGCTGGAAAAATAGATGTAAAAGCAACAAGGGATAAAATCTGTTCATCTTCATAATACTGTGGTAAATAATGTTCCCGCACTACAGTTAATCTTTCTTCAATATCAGCGATTGAATCTTTCCACAATTGATATGGGATACTGCGAAGCAGATGAATTGTATCTCCAGCCGACAAATAAAATAATTCAAGGTTGACAGCTAGTGCCTTATCCCAATACCGTGGAACGTGGTCGAAAGGCAACTCCCCCCAATGATCCAGGTCCATATAATGTCGAACAGCCTCATGGCTTGAAGCGTATCTGCGTTTATCAGGATCCACAGCGTGTTCGGCGAGATAATCGATATGTGGTTTATACCATCCAATTACTTCCGTTGGAAGTGTGTAGACGGCTACCCGATTGATAAGACGATGGCCAAAAAAGCCCCAATCAGAACCACTTATTATCAGTGTAATATATAACCAGGTTGTAATCATTCTTCGAAGAAGTAATCATATGATCTAAAAGCTCCTTTCAAAACTTCATATTGTCCGATCATAAAGTCCCGTCCTGAATATTCTATAAAATATCTCTCTATGTCTGGAGAGAATTCGCTCTCTACAGGAGGCCCTTGAGGGAAAAACCGGAGTTGTGAAGTTTGGTCCGTATAGATCATATTCATTTCCATAAAAGGCACCATTTGAACTATCGAATCTTTTTCAGGTGATTCATTGAGGAAATTTTCACAGGCTAATTTGTATAATGTAGTAAGATATGATCTGATCTTTGCCTTATTCGCATTTTCTTTAATTGGCGTTGTTTTAAATAGAGGTTTTACATCATAGTCAGAACCTTTTTTGAAAATGACAAAAGAATGTTGACGTTGTTTGGGATAATGAACTTTCAGACTGTCCATCTTTTCATTGTCTTCAACCCAGAATCTTATATCTCTCCAATCAACAGGTCTGAGCGCATATCGAACACGCAGGCTACCCTCAAAACCGGGCTGAAAAAGACTATAGGGCTGATCAGAACCTTCCTTTAAAAAAAATGTGCCTCGTTCATCCTGTGTTACTCCTCCAACATAATAATCTAGTAACTCAGTACCTTCTTTATTAAAAATCTCAACGTGAATTCCATTCACAGCCATTGAGGAAAGTATATTGTCTGTAGCGGCTTTATTAGGAATGTGTTCGAGGTGCTGACGATTAATACCTTTTAATAAGTGGTCGACATTTGTTTGTCTTGCCCGATGTTTATCATTGATCGTCCAATGATCGTCTACTCTTTTGAGATCAGATCTCATTCCCTCTTTATTGGTGATTAGAATCCGTCCAATCGTATTGAGATCCTCTATTTTGAAGTTGGTATCGGTTCTTTCCATATTGGATGAAGGATCCTTTTTCGTCTTCCAAAGATAAAAGGCAACACCTGCGCTGGCTACTAATAAGATGACTAATAAAAAATTTCTGTTCATGTTCTCTGACCGAATTTTCGTTTTCGGATAAAATGATATACTATACTTATTAACATGATTACACCTAAAGGACCAAGAATATTAAAGAGTTGCCATTGCAAACTTTCTTCCCGGGCTCTCACAGTATTTAGCAATCGCAATTTAATGTCCTTTGAGCGGGCTTCGAGTACACCGGAAGCATCAAGCATATATTCTAATGCGTTAAGAATAAAATCTCTATTCCCGGTGAAGGATGTATTCTCATATTTATTGTAGCCTAAAGGTGCAATTTCCCCTGTGGATGGATTAACGAGATTTTTGATCATATCGCCATCTGTAACTACCATAACTTTTGCGGATACACCGGTTGGTTTATATTCGACACCTGCTTGTTTTAAGGTTGCAAGCTGTCCTCCAGTAATTCTGTTTTGAAACATAGATTCAAATGTCCCTTCAAGCATCACAGCAAAATTCTGCGGGCCTTTATTGAAGAGTTTCGGATCAGGCGTTTCACGGAGAATATCAAAATTTAGTCGGACGGGTGTAAGTTGTGTTCGTGAATACTGCGATGATTGTAGCAGGATTGTTTTGATTATAATTCCTTTGGTTTCGATTGTATCGACACTTGATGGAAACTCAAGCTGAATCCGATCTAAACCTTTGGTGATGGGATGATCTGACATCGTGGATATCAACGGATGATAATACCAGGGATATAATTCTGTTTGAACTTTATCACCTTGCATACCGACCACCATAGGAATTCGCGTGGATTGAAGATCCAGCACAAGATTCGGATTTATGCGGGCTCCAATCTTAAAGAGAAGAGGTTCTAATCCTAAATCCGCAGGAGGTGGAATGTAAGATCTGCTCTGATTAATACTATCTAATGATACCACCAGGGGATCAATAAAAAACATAATATTCCCACCGTTCATTATATACTGATCTAGCATAAATAATTGTGCTGATGTAAAGGCTTCAGTCGGTTTGGCAATGATCAGGACCTTGACATCTACAGGAATTTGGATTGCACTATCAAGATTGATCCTGTTGATCGCATAAGAATTTCGCAGGTCTTTTTCAATAGAGGCTGTTTGCCTTTGTGTCAATTCACCTTGCCCTGTAGAAAATGCAATCAGTTGCTGATGTTTCTGTTTTATTTTCTGAATTCCATCAGCAATCTTATATTCTAACAAACTGATACTGTTGTTGATGATAACATCCTTGTCGGCACCTGGAATATCATCTTGCAATAAAGAAACAGGAATGCTTTTGCTTCCGTATTGCACGATTGCAAATGGATAAATGTATTGAGATGATGCTCCCGCAGCATCTGTCACCCGCAACTGAGTCGGTATTAATCCTTCTTCGGCCAGTTGCTCACGCCGTTCATTTACTTCTTCTATTGTACCCTCATTTGGATTTTCAAAATTATATTCAATTTGAGGACTGACTTGTGCAAATCTGCGAAGCATATCTTCTGTAGACTCCTGCAACCGCTTAAATCCCGCTGGAAATTTCCCATCCAATAATACACGTACATAAAACCGTTCATCAAGTCCTTTCAATAATTCTTTTGTAGCAGGCGCTAATGTATATCTTCTCTCTTCTGTAGCATCAATCGTGGTATAGACCCATTGACTGATGACATAAATCAATATTAGAATGCCTGTTACCAGGAGTGTGGTCGAAAAAACTTTTCGGTTATTAGATAACTTTTGCTTTCCACTCATGATCAACTACGTTTAGCGATCGTGGACCATGTCCAGGTTAGACAAATGCCGATCAGACAAAAAAAGTATGCGAGATCACGCGTGTCGACCACTCCCCGACTGATCGAATGATAGTGATAATCAATTCCCAAAGATTCAATGACCCTATCCAACGTGCCGGTGAAAGAGGCAATTTTACTGATAAAATAAAATCCGTAGTATAAAACGAAACAGAAGAAAACGGCCATCACAAATGCAACAATTTGATTTGCTGTAAGTGATGAAGCAAGTATTCCAATAGCACAAAAAACTGCACCTAACAAAAACAACCCCAGGTACGAAGCTGCGATTTGTCCCAGATCAATGTTTCCGGGTGGAGAACCAAGTTGATATATGGAATACACATAGAGAAATGTGGGTAATAATGCCATTGCCAGCCAGGTGAGTGTTGCCAGATATTTACTGAAGACAACACCGAAGGCGGTAATGGGGCGGGTCAGCAAAATTTCGAGTGTAGCCGTTTGCTTTTCTTCTGCAAAGCTTCTCATTGTAAACGCCGGAATAAGAAAGATGAATATCACAGGAGCAATCTCGAACAATGTCTCAACGCCTGCAAAAGGCGTCTGGAGAAGACTGAATTCAGGGAAGACCCACAATACAAGTCCAAGCACAGCCAATAAAAGTCCTACAGTTATGTAGGCAATCATTGAACTGAAATAACTTCCCAGTTCACGCAGGTAAATAGCCCTCATGACAACTGTTTAGTTAACTGTTGGAAAATATTTTCCACACTTTCCTGTTGTGTAGACATTTCAAGTATTTTCAAATTTTTGGAAACAGCGAAATCGAAAATAGCTTCATTTAGTGTCTTCTCCTGGCCGGCAATCAGGTACGTTAACGATCCGGTTTTCTCATGGGATATGTATCCCTTTATTTCTGACAAAGTCGTATCTGCAACCAGCCTTGAAAATGTAACTTCAACTTTAAACCCTTGCGTAAGACCCTGGCTCAACATGCGAATATTCCCATCACCCACAATTTTTCCCTTGTCTATAATCACTACTCTATCGCATAAAGCCTGAACTTCCTGCATGATATGTGTGGACAGCAAAATGCTCTTGTCCCGACCCAGATCTTTTATAAGTTGTCTTATTTCAACCAGCTGATTTGGATCAAGTCCAGAGGTCGCTTCATCCAGTATAAGTACATCCGGATCATGAATTATCGCTTGAGCTAACCCAACCCGTTGTTTGTAACCTTTAGAAAGTGCCCTGATCTGTTTATGACTTTCAGTTTTTAAGCCGGTTAATCCAATTACTTCGTTGATTCTTCCCCATGGATCCTTAAGCTGGTAGATACGGGCCACATATCTCAAATATTCTTTGACATACATGTCCAAGTAAAGCGGATTGTTCTCGGGGAGGTATCCAATTCCCGATTTTGCTTTTGTGTCTTCCCCAGAAATTAGTGTTCCATTGACTAATATCTCTCCATTGTCAGGTGCCAGGTATCCGGTGATCATCCGCATGGTAGTAGTTTTCCCTGCTCCATTTGGTCCCAAAAACCCCAGGATTTCACCTTTGCCTACCTTAAACGACACATCATCCACCGCGGTTTGGGTGCCAAATAGTTTTGTAAGGTGAGAAACCTGAATGGACAAGTTTTACAAGGGTTTGTTGGAGAAAACGTGGGCGAATTTAGATTATTTCATCTCTCCACAGCATTGAAGCATGCTTTATAGTCGCCATTAGAGTAATACATGACTAAAAAGGTTGGCCACCTAAGCCACGTCGGATGCGAATTTATCTCATTTTATGAGGCCTACCTGACTATTCTTGGTACTATGAAAATTCACCATCCCTTAAATAACCTTAAATGATGTTGGGCATGGTCGCACGTCATGAGATAAATATATCTTTGGCTTTTCTTATTAATCTGCTATGAGCAAGGATCCTAAGGCATTCAAAAAGAAAGTAGTCACAACCAGAGCTGTCCCTACTCCTGTGACCCGGAGAGTTTACACTAAGACTCAACCTGTGTTTCCATTATTATTTACTAGAGAAAACTACCTCTATATCGGGATCGGATGCGGCCTGGTGGCACTTGGACTTATCCTCATGTTAGGTGGAGATATGAAGGATCCAAATGTTTGGGATGAGAGTGTGATCTATAGCGCCCGTCGAACTGTACTTGCCCCAATCTTTATATTGGCTGGTCTGGCAGTAGAGATCTATGCAATCTTCAAAAAGTAGATTTCTTCCCTTAAATGAATGAATACCTTGAAGCTATTATCCTTGGCATAATCCAGGGCATTACTGAATTTTTGCCCATTAGTAGTGACGGGCATCTTGAACTTGCCAAATGGGTCCTTGGAAATAAAGATTCGGTAGCGGACAGTTTCCTCATGACGATTGTCCTTCACTTTGGAACCGCTTTCGCGATAGTTTGGGTTTTCAGACATATTATCATCGTTCATATTCAAAATCTTCGAACGCTTGAAGGAAGGAAATTCCTTTGGTTAATCATCCTGTCTATGATTCCCGCGGTCATTGTCGGTGTAGGTTTTGAATCTCAGATGATGGAGTTGTTCACCCAGAAAATCTATTTGGTCGCTACCTTTTTAATGATCAATGGTGTGATGCTCATTCTCTCGGATCATCTTCCATGGGGACAGAAGCCCATTACTCCTGTTAAGGCTTTTATTGTGGGAATCTTTCAGGCTATTGCGATTTTGCCAGGTATATCAAGATCCGGTTCCACAATTGTTTCATCTGTTGCTATGGGGATCGATCGGAAAGAGGCTGCAAATTTTTCTTTTCTCATGGTTCTGCCACTAATTTTTGGCAAAATGGCAAAGGATCTCCTCGATCAAAAAATTGTATTTACTGATTCAAAAGGGCTTCCGTTATTAGTAGGATTTATCTGTGCTCTCGTGGTTGGAATTTTTGCATGTAAGGTGATGATTGAAGTAGTAAAAAAAGCAAAATTGAGTTATTTCGGTTTCTATTGTATCCTGGTTGGCATCCTCGCTATCATCTTCAGGATGTGGGTCTGGCCTAATTAATTTATACAGATGCTACCATTCCTTAGTTCTTTTGAAGAAGTCGACTTTTTAAAAGGCACCTTGATCCTTGTAGATAAACCCAAAGGATGGACATCTTTTGACGCGGTCAATAAAATAAAAAATCTGATCCGTCGTAAATACAATCTTAAAAAAATCAAGGTGGGGCATTCAGGTACGCTGGATCCAATGGCTACAGGTTTATTGTTAATCTGTACCGGATCATGGACTAAGGAACTTCACCAACTCCTGGGATTAGACAAAAAATACTTGGCAGAAATTACCTTAGGAATTGAAACCAATACCTATGACGCAGAAGGTGAGATCATTGTCAAAAAGGAAGTACCACCGCTTACTTTACCTGAACTTACATCCATTATAGCATCCTTTATTGGAGAAATTGATCAAACACCGCCTGCTTTTTCAGCTATTAAAAAAGATGGTAAACCGCTGTACGAATTAGCCCGGGCAGGAAAGGAAGTTAGACCGGATGCACGTAAAGTAATTGTGTATTCAATCCAGTTACTGGATTATAGAGATGA
>JAYUXX010000352.1:0-3685 GCA_043752765.1 Saprospiraceae bacterium
CATTCTTAATCAAACGGATTACACGCGTTTATATCGCAAGAGATGCAGCGGGTAATGAATCCTTGCCATGTACACTGAATCTGTTTCTGGAAAGAATTGATTTTTCATTAATTGATTTTCCGGATTCATTGACAGTTGGGGGAGGAGATCCTTTGCAGTGCGATGGTAATTTTGCAGATGCAAACAATGATGGCATACCTGATCCTTTGGATGATGGAATTTTTCCAGGTACAGGCGTACCTGAGATTGATGGAGTTCCAATTTTCCCGGATTTTATCGGATTTTGTAATGCACTGACTACGTTTGAAGATATTGTATTACCTCAGATTGGATGTGTACGAAAGATCATGCGTGTATTTACAGTACGCGAATGGCATTGTTCGGGAGAAACGGACACGATCTATGTTCAGTTGATCGAAATTGTAGATAACGAAGGACCGATTATTACATGTCCACAAGGGTTTACAGCTACGACATCAGGTCACAACTGTACGGCGACTATACAATTGCCACCGGCGAATGTGACGGATGCATGTAGCCCGATCTCAAGTGTGACGGTTACCTATCCGGGTGGATTTGTGAATGTAAACGGAGGTGTATTTATTACACTTCCTGTAGGAACGAATGTGATTACATATACAGCGTACGATCAGTGTTATAATTCGTCTACGTGTACGACCACGATTACAGTAGCTGATCTGACACCACCTATTCCGGTGTGTGATGAACATACAATTGTTTCATTGACACTTGGTGGCATCGAAGGATTGACAAAAGTACCGGCCTCAGTATTTGATGACGGTAGTTATGATGCATGCGGACCTGTGACATTCAGAGCGAGAAGAATGGATTCATGTATTGATTTTGACTGGACCACGCAAGGTGCGGGAGAAGATGATATACCGGATGGAGATATAGACAGTCGTGATCATGGAACGGTATTGCGTACGAAAGTTCCATTTTCATGTTGCGATGCAGGAGCGGGACCGATCATGATATTGTTAGAGGTAACGGATGCATCAGGCAATACGAATACGTGTATGGTAGAGGTAGAGGTACAGGATAAAATCCGACCTATTATAACATGTCCTGATGACATCACGATTAGTTGTGATTTCTTAATTGATCCGGACAATCTCGATATTTTTGGAGATGTGGTACAGAATCAATCAGAGGTAGGTGAGTTCTGTGTATACGATCCGGGAAACACGGCAGCAAACGCTTCAGGATTTGTTTGTGGTACGGATGGATTAGTACTTGACAATTGTGATGTTACGATCACCGTAAATGAAAGTATCGATATCAATAATTGTGGAATAGGAATTATATCAAGAACGTTTGTGGCATCCGATGCGAATGGTTCATCGTCCTGTACACAACGGATTTATGTACGGAACTTTGATCCGATCACGACGGATTCGATTATCTGGCCGTTGGATTATCTAGGAGTTGAATGTGCAGGGGGAACGGATCCGGATGACTTACCTCCACCGTATGACAGGCCGATCATCGATGAAGAAGATTGTAGCCTGCTGGGTATCAACTATGAAGACCTTGTGTTTGATATTGTTGATGGAGCATGTTTCAAAATTCTGCGTACATGGAGAGTAATTGAATGGTGTTTGTATGAGGAATTGGGAGGAATCGTTGAAGGCGTTAATTACTGGGAACATGTACAGGTGATTAAGGTTATGAATCAATTCGGACCGATCTTTACATCCGATCAACCTACGATTGAACTATGTAATAATTTTGATTGCAGCGGAATATTTATTGAATTGATTCAGACGGGAGTTGATGATTGTACACCGGATGAGTTATTAGAATATTCGTATGCCGTAGACCTTAACGATGATGGTACGATTGATATCGGACCGTTTTTCGGATTAGGAGCAAAGATTATTGCATCAGCGGTATATCCGTTAGGCACACACCGCGTGATCTATTCGTTTGAAGATCGATGTGGAAACCGTACAGTAGAAGAACAGTTGTTAATACTGACCTCTTGTAAAGCACCCGTACCGGTTTGTATCAATGGTTTATCAACGGATCTGATGGCAGTGGATACAGATGGAGATGGACAGGAAGACGCAGGAATGGTTACGATATGGGCATCGGATTTTGATGCGAGTAGTTATCACCCATGCGGTTCTCCGTTTGTGCTTTCATTATCACCGAATACAAGTATCACAAGCCAGACGTTTGATTGCAGCCATGTAGGTCTGGGTCAGGTTCCGGTAAATCTGTATGTAACAGATAATCTTGGTAACCAGGCCTTCTGCCAGACATATATTATCATCCAGGACAACATGGGTATCTGCCCTGAAGGAGGAACACTGACGGGAACGATTACAGGTAATGTAAGTACAGAAACATCAGATAATGTATTGGATGTGAATGTTCAACTGGCAGGTACTACGATGTTACCGATCCACACGAATCAGACAGGAACGTTTACGTTCCCGGCGATGCCGATTGGAGGTAATTATGTAGTAAGTCCGTTAAAGAATGATGATTTCAAGAATGGTGTATCCACACTTGACCTTGTGAATATTCAGAAACATTTGTTAGGCATCAAGAATCTTGAGAGTCCATACAAGATGATCGCAGCGGATGCAAATGATTCAAAATCAATTACGGCAATCGACCTTATTGAGTTACGTAAGTTGATCCTTGGCATCTACAGTGAATTACCGAACAATACGAGCTGGCGTTTTGTGGATAAGGATTATGTATTTCCTGATCCATACAATCCATGGGAACAAGTTTGGCCAGAAAGCCACATGTTGAATCCACTGTCTTTGGGTGTCAACCAGGTTAACTTCTTCGGAGTGAAGGTTGGTGATGTGAACAATACAGTGAAAGCAAATGCGACAAGTATCATACCAAGAGGATCAGGTGAAGTTCTTGACCTTGTGATTGATGATCGATATGTAACTACGGGTGAAACTATCGAAGTACCTGTCTATGCAGGCACATCGAAAGCGATTGAAGGACTACAGTTTAGTTTTGATCTTGGATCGGGACTTACGCTTACGTCTGTAAAAGGTGGACTACTGGATGTAACAGCAGAAAACTTCGCATGGTTAAACAACCGGACACTGACATCGAGCTGGAATAAAGCAGAGGGCGTGAATGTAGAGAATGGACAGGCATTGTTTACACTTGTACTGAGTTCAACTCAGGCTACACGATTAAGTGAATCGGTAGCGATCGTAACTGCACCGACACAGCCAGAGGCTTATACAACGAATAGTGAAGTAATGGATCTGGGACTTACGTTCCGTGGCATTGAGAATGCACCTGCATTTGAGTTGTTACAAAACGAACCGAATCCATTTACAGGCGTAACGAAGATTGGATTTATCATACCGGAAAGCGGAGTGGTTACACTGACCTTATTTGACCTTGCAGGAAGACAATTGATCAATCAGACGATCAATGGTGTGAAAGGCATGAATCAGGTAGAGGTGAGTAAAGATCAGTTATCAGCAGAAGGAATGATTTACTATCAGATTCAATTCCAGGGTTACACGGCTACAAAGAAGATGTTGATTCTCTAGAAGAGAGAATAACATGAATTGATAAAAATTTACTGTTTTTGGGATGGGACCCCTCTTCGCGCAAGTGAAGGGGGTTCTTTTATTTAGAGCTCGTACCAAGAAGGATTTTAGATAATACCAAT
>JAYUXX010000353.1:0-3683 GCA_043752765.1 Saprospiraceae bacterium
GACGTTTTACCAAAAAATAAATCACAACTTATCGCTAAAGTTTGTGATGAAATACTGAAAGGTCAACTAGATGATCAGTTTCCACTTGTGGTTTGGCAAACAGGCTCGGGAACACAATCCAACATGAATTTAAATGAGGTCATTGCCAATCGTGCTCACGTACTGAAAGGTGGAAAATTGGATGATGCCAAAAAAATATTGCATCCGAATGATGACGTCAATAAATCGCAGTCTTCTAACGATACGTTTCCAACTGCAATGAGCATTGCAGCCTATACATACCTGGTAGAACACACACTACCTGCTCTGAAGGAATTACATCAGGCGCTGGACACAAAAACAAAATCCTTTAAGGGGATTGTAAAAATCGGTCGAACCCACTTAATGGACGCAACACCCCTGACACTTGGCCAGGAATTCAGTGGTTATGCATCACAGATCGAACACGGCATTAGAACACTTCAAAATACACTCCCTCATCTTGCTGAACTTGCGCTTGGCGGCACAGCCGTAGGAACCGGCTTAAATGCACCGAAGGGTTATGATAAGCTGGTAGCTAAAAAAATTGCTGTTCTAACAGGGCATCCATTTATTACAGCGAAAAATAAGTTTGAATCACTTGCTGCTCACGATGCTATTGTCGCATCTCACGGCGCATTGAAAACGATTGCTGTTTCGTTAAATAAAATTGCGAATGACATCCGGCTGCTTTCATCAGGGCCGCGTAGTGGTATAGGTGAAATAAATATTCCTTCGAACGAACCTGGTTCATCGATCATGCCCGGAAAAGTAAATCCAACGCAATCAGAAGCAATGACCATGGCCATGGCACAGGTAATGGGTAATGATGTCGCTATCACAGTGGGTGGGATGCAAGGGCATTTTGAATTGAATGTGTTCAAACCGGTGATTATTTACAATTTTCTGATATCCGCCAGGTTGATTGCGGATTCATGTCAAAGTTTCATCGAACATTGTGTCAGTGGGATCGAACCAAATCATGCACGTATCAAAATGCATGTTGATAATTCTCTGATGCTTGTGACAGCATTGAATACGCATATCGGTTATGACAAGTCAGCTGAAATAGCTAAAAAAGCTCATAATGAAAATTCAACTTTGAAAGAAGCTGCTGTTTCACTTGGGTATTTGACTGCAGAGCAGTTTGATAAGTGGGTCAGGGCGAGTGATATGGTCTAAATAATTCTTGATTGCTAGAACAAGTATCAACTATTTAGTTTAACAGGTTCAGATTAGCATCTTTAATCAAATCATGTACCTGCTCAATAATATCCGTTGTCAATATGTGACCTGCGAGGTCTGATCGGTTCATACAATGTTCGAAGGAAACAAAACAATGGAATACAAGTCCATCATGAAAATTCTGTAGGCCATGATCCAGGCCATATGTTCGAAGTATAACAAATGTACTCACCTTATAATCTCCATCAACCCATTCGGGTGGAGAAATAAATTCAGGATACATAATGATTTTGAAATGACTGTCGGGGTATAAAAATCCAGACATCAGCAGACTTGCTTTAAGAAATTGAATTATCTCAATCCGTAGTTTACTATCCGGAATTGGATACAACGGTCCATAAAACCAAAAGTCTGCTAATGACTGTTCAATGATTACTCCAGGGTGGTGATAACATCCGCTTTCATCTACATACTGGATTCCTGAGTTTGATAGTTTTATTTCCCAATAACTTGTATTGGTGACTTTGGATTCATATTTAAAAACCTTCTCAATAAGATTCAATTTTGATTGGGCCAGCCAGAATTGAAACTCTGAAAATGAACGATAGCTTAGTGGATCAACTTCTGAAATATAACCTGTAACGAAATGATAAATTTCCAACTGATCCTTTCCTGCCAAGTCCGCGAGAGGATTGTACAAAGTAAATAAGTCTTTGAAGGAAATACTTTTTTGATCCGGGCCAACCGCGATACCGTTTCTATCGAGGGTAATGGAAATTTCGTTTCCTGATCGTGAAAGGAATGTCCATGACTTAATCAATTCAATCATATGATGTTGGACCGATTTGTACCTACCTGAATTTTATCAGCACAAAAATGCTTCCCGCGATCAGAACCAAAAAGACAAGACCTATAACTACCATATATCTTGTCCCTACACCTGGTCCACCTACAGAGTCAACTTCCAGACTTCTATTGAGCACATAGTGGCCACCCACAATCCCTACTATCCAAACTCGAAGAAGCAGCCATTTGTGTGGGACTTAAGGAATAAAATAGAGTATAAAGGTCAGTGGAATTAATATGAATGGAACAATGTGTACCATGCTAAGCCAAAATGAATCCATTGATTTTATAGGAGAATGAGAAACTTTAATTACAATCCCTACCAATACATAAAAAACCATCCATAGTAATTCGGGTCCTATTAAAAATTGAAATAGCTTATTCATGGGAGAGATTGATGCGTTTTATAATGTGATCTTTATAATATTCTTTTCGACGATGTAATGATATCCCGCAGCCTGGTCGCGAATGACGCGCTTTCCGATAAAGTCTAATATCGGCATTCGATCTTCCAAAGGCAATCCTGTAACTTTTGTCCATTCTTCTTCGGTTGGAATTTCAATGAAGGCCAATGTAAGCCCACCTCCAAATTCATAATGAAATCGAAGCACAATATCTTCCCGATAGAAAATAACTTCCCCCTCTGTCGCTTGACCTTCCTACCGAACATTGGAGACATGATTTCCTAATTTGGAATAACCAAGTTCAAACCATGCATCGGTCATCATCTTTTCCGGGATTTCGAGCCATTTATAGATGTCGATGGTTGTTTGTCCATCCAGGATCATATTTTTTGCGATCTCAAAAAGGACTTCGTTTCGAATACGGACTTCGAATTCCTTTCTGTGTTTTTCGATATATGCTTCTGAGATGAAATGAGCATCACGTTCTATTCGCTTAAACTCATCCTTGGCGGCGATCTGGTCTTCAACTGCTTTTTCATGCGCCTTGCGGGCCTCTTTAGCAACACAGTCTAAATGTGCAAGCGCATCCCGCCATTGATTTACGAAATACTTCTCCTGCATCCGCATAGTCTGTTGGTTCTCCCACGAAATAGATAAATTAAATAGAAGTGATCAGGAGTGAATTAATTTCATCTCCCTCTGGTCGTAAACACGATAATAAAATAAAGGATACCCATGATACCCGGAAATGAAGCAAGAATCAAAAGACCCTTGGCAAGTACCATCTGGTTAGCTGCCTTCAATATTAATGATCCTCCCACAACAGCTGCAACTATTAAAAGTAAAATGAACCAAAGCCCTATGTTTCTGGAAGTGATCGTCCCATCTCCCAAGCCAATAAAAAAGAAATAAAGGGGAACTAATGCCACCAATGGATTAAATATAGAAAGAATCCAAAAAAATAGGGAACCTCGAATAACCCCTTTATTCGTATTAAATAAATTCATAATGTGTTTATATTCAACAAGGTTCTTTTTTGATCAGTTGGTTATTAGAGGTGCCCAATACCATTGTGAAAAGGTTTGAAATTTATAAAATAATATATCACCGAAATTCTTAAAAATAATATGGTACACATACGGCATAAAGATAATCGCAACTCTGTTTTTTAAAAGGTCAGAAAAGGAGGAACGGCGAAGAAGGTAGAAATCCATCGTACGACGATGGTCC
>JAYUXX010000354.1:0-3676 GCA_043752765.1 Saprospiraceae bacterium
AAGATTGAAAAACTGGAACTGGACCCGGAATTTATCCGGAACAATAAAGAACTCCACTACACTATTCTTCGCAGAATAGATCATGATCAAAATTCTAAACTGTTTCTTCCCGTTGACGTATGGGACAAAAACGCAAGTGAAGAAGTAAACCTTATCTCACATCCATCGGGGCACCAAAAAAGAATCAGTGGTGGCAGAATTACAGGCGAACATGCACATGAACTTTATTATACCAGTGATGCAGGCAAGGGTGTGTCTGGCGGACCTGTCATCCGGAATAAGCGTGTAATTGCTGTGCAGACAGGCTTACAAGAAATTACAGACTCTCCGGACAATGCCAGAAGAGTTGCTGTCAAGATTGAAGATATTCTGGAAGATGCAGGTTTACCTTTACGCGATTTTATGAATTAAGAATCCATGTCCTTATAAAAATACGAAGGCCTGATCTCACGCATGTGCAAAGAACTGGCAAAACTTTATAATTCAAAAGAGGATGCACGCGCAGTAGCCACGCGAGCCATGCTCAATACAAGCGAAATTCCATTTTCAGATAAAAGTATAGATACGTGGAAAAACATTATCATCTACGCCATCGAAAATAACCAGCTTCTCCCGCTTGTTGAAACCTGCCAAAAAGAACACAACACCTCCGTGGTACTATTGGAGGCGATTAATAATTTTTACAAACAGGAAATGGGAGTTACTGAATCATTGGAGACAACAATTCCTGATGAAAAGGAATTACTGGGCCAATTACTGGATCACCTCGAAGCAAGTTTTGTCGGATTTAAAGCGCAAATCTACAACCGCAATGAGTTGTACGAGCGCGTCAGAACACGTCTCAAAATAGAGGAACCTATTCCGTATGAAGATTTTTTTGCAACTCATTATGATCAAATGAATCTGTTCGAAAAACGACTTCATAAAGTGATCCGGAACTACACAGAGTACATTAAAGCCAATAATGAACTTTCTAACCGGATTGTCGTACAACTCAAGCACCTCGATAAAAAAATCCCACAATTTTCAAAACTCCGGCGTCACCTGGATTTTTGGCTTCATAAATATCAATCACTTTTCGTTCCTTATCCTGCGATGTGTCTTGTATATACCGGCGTTGGGGAGAAATTACCTTTCCTAAAGGGATCGAGATGGAACTACAACATTACATTGATCAACTCTGATCAATTCAGAATGAGGTATGAAATAGTGATACCACAAATACCCATGATAAAACCCAAATAAACTTCTTTGAGGTTGTGCGCTTTGAGAATCAGGCGTGATGTACACACCATCCCTGCTATCAGGATTACACCGTATAGAATGAAATTGACCGGCAGCACAATATTAATTGCACCCGGCAATCCAATCTGAGCCTGTGAATATCCAAAGGTGAGTTTTGTTAAAACTGCCATCGCCACAAAACCCCCTACTCCAGCTGCGTGTAAACTGACTTTGATAAAATTGTTGATGAAGAAACATGTCCACAAAGCTATTAATGAGCCCAGTGTAACAATGCGCAATGAAACCGGAAAAGCATCTGCTCTTGTAACGTGTAAATAAAGTGTGAGATATAATATCCCTGATACAATGTAAGGTCCTATTCGTTCGTGTCTTGTGTCAAGCCTGAAATCCTCAATCCAGCCTAGCATCTTCATCATCAGGATGGCAATGGCAGGAAGAGTTACACTTGTCATCACAACAATGATCAACAATGTGTCAGCCTCAGCTACGTGCCTTAAACCAAATGAAAATGGATTTGTCCACAAGAGCAGCAAAACCATATAGGTCAGGATAAACAGTGGATGGAATACATAAGAGAAAAAATTAGCAACGAATTTCATTTCCTATTCTTTAATGATCCGTATTTCGACGCGCCTGTTTTTTTCTCTCCCACTCTCTGTATCATTTAGATGAATTGGCTTGGTAGCTCCAAGGCCACTTACCTGTACACGTGTAGTGGCAATTCCATGATGCACAAGGTAATCCCGCACTGCTGCTGCTCTTTGTTCTGAAAGATTAATTAGTGCAACTTCATCACCAACATTATCCGTATGTCCTTCGATAACAATCTCCATTGAGGGATTTTGTTTCAGTAGTGTAACCAATTCCTGTAATGCGTTTGTGGACTTGGTCATGATCGTGGATTTCGCACGAATAAAATTGATGTCATAAATAAAACCCGGCTTATTCATCGCAGGTGTGGAATTGTTTTTACCGGAAGCATGAGAAGTGGGCAAAGAAGATTCTGAACTTTTCTTTGTGCTTGTGACCGGCGTTGTCTTCCCGGTTTCTACGCTTGCGCTACTAATCAAATCCTCCCTGTTTTTGGGAGCCAAATAAAGCACAAGGTCAACAGTGTCTTTACCTTCTTTTTCGACAATACGTGGATCGATCATAATCCGTTGCGCAACATATCCGGTTTTTTTGGGAAGAAACTTGTAGGCTTCGTGTTCAGAAAGTGTCGCTTCGAATTGACCATTGTAGCTGCTAAAAAACTCCAGGTAATCTTTTGCGGATTGCGGACCCCACACAAGTTCACTTCGGATGGGTTTGCCTGTTGCTGCGTCTACGATTGTACCTCTTACATAGATCGGCTTTTTCAACTTAGGCATATTCGTAAGACGCATCCGGAAGATATCGCTGCTACCATCTCTGCGGGATGTGAAATACATGTAGTTGTTATCCCGGGTGTAAGATGGCTGACTATCATCGGACACGGAATTCACTCCTCCTTTCAACAACACCGGTTCGGACCAGTGTAGCCAGGTATAATCTAGCCTCTCCGACACATAGATATCATTTCCTCCGGGCCCTCCTGGTCGATTCGATGAAAAGTACAGAAGTCTTTTATCAGGTGATATGTGGGGAGTCGTTTCCTGGAATTGAGTATTGATCACAGTTCCCATGTGCTCAGGAGCAGACCACACATTCTCGCGCATGTAAAAGGAAACATACAGGTCGTTGAATCCCTTGCTATCCGGACGCTGCATACTTAAAATAACTACATGGCCTCCCGGTGACATCGTCATGTTGACATCCGAGCTACTGACATTAAAGTCATAGATATGCATGGGTTGTGGGAAACTATGCGTCCCATCCTGTGAAATTTTAACACGCGAAAAACCACCGTACATGCTACCATCCTCATAAAATTGATTGATGATCACATACTCATCCGCCGCCATCCCTGTGGAGACGAGGCTGTTTGGTAATGCGTTGTTGAGTGGGTAACCAGGGTGTATTCCATTGCGTATCGAGTCTTCTTCAACAGATACTGCCCATATATCCTGATTAAAAACCGAATTGTAGGGATCGGTAATGTGGATCCCTGCTATTTCAGAATAGATCTCTGATAAACGTTGCCTGTAAGCGGGATCACCCTTATCAGAGGCAAGTTGTCCTTCCTCCGTCATTAGTGTGGCTTCAAAATCAGGATACGCTGTACGGGTAAAGTAGAGCCTGGACCCATCTTTGCTGAGCACAGGGGCACTTTCGTCATACTCGGGTGTATTGACAGAGATAGGAAGCTTCTCGATCTGGCCCTGACCGTAGCTCGAAGAAATAAAAAGAATGATCGCCAGGAGATTCAGGCTGATATTATGCATAAAGGCGAAAATACAGAGTTACGGGGATCGACTTATTGTAAAGGTACACCATCATAAAATCCCAGCGG
>JAYUXX010000355.1:0-3675 GCA_043752765.1 Saprospiraceae bacterium
ATGGAGAATACAGATTGTCGTAACAAAAAGTGGGCTTGCTTTGCCCAATATTAATAGTGAAGTATTCGTAAGGCTTATATATAAATGTTGCGTCAAGAATCTTTGGACCGTTGGCCAACTCAAGGTGTAAACGGTATCCAAATTTTGGTGCCACATCTCCTCGAAAATCCAATCTTGCCCTGCGCATGTCAAACGCATCTATTCTTGTCTCCTCTTGAAAGAGTTGATAACGGATGTGGATTAAACCTCTCAATTCCAGCTTTTGAGAGATTTTCAAAAATGCATGTTCAGCAGTTGTTTGTGCCTTCGTACAATAAATCGAAAATATTAAAGCTGTAGCGAGTAGAAGCTTAATCTTCATGTTCAGCCATTATTTATGTGAGATTAATTAAATTCTATCAAACTTATAGAATATAAATCTTTATTGCCCCACAAGAGTTTAAAATATTTCTAAGTTTATTATCAAACTGCTGATAATCAATTTATTGGGATTTAAATTTTTTAAAAAGCCGACTTCGAATCCTAAATCGACAATTCTTCCCCGTCGACTATTTGTTGGATTGTAATGGATTCCAAAGCCTTGAACGTCTGATTACGCACGTGGCGGAGCGCAATTCTAAGAGAGCAATTCGCAACATCTTCACAATCGGAACATGGTTTATAGAATTTTTCTGCTGCACAGGGAATAAGTCCGATAGGTCCCTCAAAAAGGCGATGGAGTTCAGCAAGATTTATTTCTGAGGCGGATTTCGCTAAAAAATATCCACCTGAAGAACCCTGGTGACTACCCACCAAACCATGGCTTTTTAATTCAAGCAAAATAGCCTCTAAAAACTTTTTTGGAACATGAGCACCATCAGCTATTTCTTTTGTTCGAACCAGTGAACCCCGTTCCGTGAGATAGATCAGCGCCTTAATTGCGTATTTCCCTTTTTGTGTGAGCATTTTTTTTGATCCTGTAAAATGATCACCCGAAAAATTCGCAATTGCGTTTTCTCAGGCACCTGGATTATTTATTTATCAAAGATCCTTTAACCTCTCCATTCTGGTCAGTACTCAGTACTTCGCTCATGTAATCAAAGAAGGAACGCATAGCTTCAAAAGTCAGCGTTACCTCTTTTAGAAATGTAAGATCAACTACTTCCTTATCCGTAAAATTTCTACTGATGATAAATTGTTTTTTTCGGACGAGATCAATGGCAGGATGATCTCGATCATACCCTGATGGTGCAGTTTTTAGTTCTTCGCCTTGCAATGTGCCAAAATATTTAAGAAATGTCTTGTTACTTATGATTTTCCTGATAGGCTTGTCATCAAAGGCAAATTCATCACGAATTCGTTTTAAATCCTTTGGTTCCGGTGCCCAAAACCCTCCACCTGCAAAGGATTTGCCAGGTTCAATTTGAAGATAATATCCGCCTCGTAAGGCTGGCGACGCCCTTGTAAAATGCATGCCAAAATTATTTTTATACGGAGCTTTATCTTTTGAAAATCGAACATCCCTGTAAATGCGAAATAATCGGCTATCCTCAATCAGATCTTTTTTTGCAAGGTTTTTATGTACCTCTTCTTTAAATGTTTTGAGATTCCCAAGCGCGGCATCATAGGCTTCCTTGTGCGACAAAAACCATTCCCGATGATTGTTTTTATCTAAGTCTTTTAGAAACTTAATTGTACTCGCCTCAACTCCCATTCATCAAAAGATATATGTAAAGAATAAAACTTGTGTTTAATCTCAAAAATAGGTCAACGGAAAATGACTGGCAAGATTAATTGAGAGCAATCCAAACTAAAAATAAGATCACCCTAAATAATAATCCCAGTGTTTATTTCGGTAGTGTATCTATCGTCCCGGCTTGATTCAATTTGATTGTGATCTCCTCATACGTTTTCGGATCGATGATCGTATGTGGATTTCGGTCGAGTAGCATTTCAGGATTTCCGATACCCAGGTATCGGATACAATAATCCCTGACTGAAATTTTTGAGGAGATGATCAGCACTTCTTCTTCGTATGTGATAGGATCAAACACAACGGATGTATCAATAAGGGTCATCGAGTCACGGTCCATCAAGGGCATTTTTTCTTTTTCTTCCTGTATCTTTTTTGCACGTTCATACCCGGGAGGCGGCATCTGGGCCACACCTATAGTAAGGTTTATGAAGAAGAATGCAATCATAAATAATAACTTATTCATAAGATTTGGGTTAGTAACATAAACAACGGTATTTCAGTTAAATGTAACGAATTCAGTCTAATCTGATTTTTTACGCCATGAAAATTTATAGCAACCATAAATCATCAGATCGAATAGGTCAAAGAACAATGATTCTGTCCTTAGCAACCCTGGTTGTTTTCTGGTCATCGCACAACCTTAAAGCTCAGAAACTACCTCCCCTTCAGGCTCAGGTAGTTGCAGAAGAGACTATCCAGGTTTCATCCACTCCTTTTTATGTTTTTAAAGACGGAGAATTCAGAGAAGCCATTTTATCTAAAGAACCTGAACTGATCGGTGGAAAGGATCTCATGGAGACCCTGATACGGCTTAACATGCGTTACCCGGAAAAAGCTAAAGAAAAACATATCGGCGGAACAGTGATCATAAGTGTGGTCATTGATAATCTTGGCCAGATGGAAGATGCTTTTGTTCTTGAGGGAATTGGCGGTGGCTGCAATGATGAAGCTTTGCGAGCGGTAAGATTAATGGATAAGGTTGGCTTTGAACCCGGTGAGATCAATGGCAAACCAGTGACTGTCAGATTCAATATCCCGATTACTTTTATGCCTCAATAATGATTATATTTAATAAGCCCAATAGAAGGGCCATACCTGTTCAGCAGAAGGAACTATTTTGTAACCGGGACCGGCTTTTTATTTTCATCTATGGCTACGAAAGTAAATACACCGGTTATTGCTTTTTCACGTTGATCCGAATACATCTCTTCAATAAATACATCCACGCGAACTTTTAAACTGGTGTTGCCAACATGAGTCACCGTACCAATTAATTCAACAATGGTTCCCGCGGGTATAGGTTTTGTAAAATCAATCTTATCACTACTCACAGTTACCATTCTCTGCCGGCTGAATCGGGTAGATGTTATAAATGCTACTTCGTCCATTAAGTGCATTGCCGTCCCCCCAAATAATGTGTCATAATGATTAGTTGTATTTGGAAATACAGCTTTGAAAATCCTTGATTCTGATGCTTTTATTCTCTCTTCGATCGTCATGATAAAATGCTGTGGCTAATAAGTGATAATTCCTATTTGAGAGTTTTACCAAACATCTCATCTTTATAAGCCAAATCTAATTGAAGTAGATGAGATGCATGTGACCAGCCTCTTAATCTTTTACGTTGTTATTAGTCCTCTCGCATTTGGTTGCCCTTGGAAGCCTTAACCTTCGGTAGGCTAAACATCGTCTTTAGTTTTGGTCCCAAGTAAACTTTCCATATTCCTTCTTGAAACATTTAATTTTATCTTTTACCTTATGCCCGTGTTCTCAGATTTCAACTTCTCCTGACCTTGCCTGAAATAGGTTAACTTTTTTATTTAAAGATTAATTATAGTCATTAGGGCACCTCTTATAACCAACTGATCAAAAAAGAACCTTGTTGAATATCAACACATTATGAATTTATTTAATACAAATTAAGGGGTTATTCGAGGTTC
>JAYUXX010000356.1:0-19524 GCA_043752765.1 Saprospiraceae bacterium
AATGGTATTAATACACGTGCCTGGATTGATTATCTCGAGATCAATCATTGGAAATATAATCAATACAGACAGGGGAATCTACTCTTTGTAAGAGATCCAAGATCATCGTATCTCGGTAATCCCCGTTATGCAATTTCAGATATGCCAGCCGATGGGAAGATATGGGATATAACAGATCCATTAAAACCGATAAATCAACAGTTTTCTTCCGCGACGAAAACAACATTTAGCATTGAAAATTCAGGTGGTGTTACGCCAGCTGAATTTGTAATCTTTGATCCTTCCTCTGATTTATTAGTACCGGAGTATACCGGAGAAATAAAAAACCAGAATCTGCATAGTATACAAGATGCTGACATGCTGGTCATCTATTATGATGAGTTTGAGCCTGCAGCGATCAAATTTGCAGATCACAGAAGAGCTCACAGTAGCCTGGATGTCATAGCGGTTCCGGTAAGCCAGGTGTTTGAAGAATTTAGTGGTGGATCAAAAGACCCTACAGCAATCCGTGATTTTGCCAGGATGATCTATGGACGGGATCCGCGGTTTCAATATTTGATGTTGATGGGAGATGCTACATATGACTATCTCAACAAATTCCCAGAAGTACCCTATCACAATTTCATCCCAGCATTTGAATCAGAGGAATCGCTTGATCCGATTCGATCTTTTCCTTCAGATGACTATTTTGCATTATTAGATGAAAGTGAAGGTTCCGATTTATTTGGTGCCATTGATATTGCCGTGGGACGTATTCCTGTTTCAACGGCTGAAGAGGCTATAGCGATCATAGAGAAAATTATTCATTATGATAAAAATCCTTCCACACTTGGCGATTGGAGACAACGTGTTGTACTAGTTGCGGATGATGAAGATGGTAATATTCACCTTAATCAAGCCGATGGCCTGGCCTCTAGAAAAACTCAGGAACATCCTGAATTAAATATCAATAAGATCTATCTGGATGCCTATCCTCAGGAATCTACACCCGGCGGTGACCGATATCCCGCTGTAAATGATGAGATCGATCTTTATATGAAAAAAGGAGCCCTTACGATAACATATATGGGGCATGGCGGTCAGAATGGTTGGACCCAGGAACGCGTATTGGGTATCAATCAGGCGCAATCATATGACAACCTGGATAATATGCCATTATTTATAACGGCTACATGTTCTTTTGCAGGGTATGATGAACCAAGTTTTACTACGGCTGGTGAACATCTTCTGACAAATCCAAATGGAGGAGCTATCGCGTTGATGACTACCGTCAGAGCGGTTTATTCAGGGTCGAATGAGCGATTGACCGATTCCGTTTTAAAAAGAATTTATAATCCCGATGCGACTGGAGAATATTTAAGTATTGCAGAAATTCTCCGACGCGCCAAGAATAATGGCTTGGATTCGATTGATATAAATGCAAGAAAATTTACTCTGTTAGGAGATCCTTCTATCCAGCTTGCATTTCCACGTTATCATGTTGGTGTAACCTCCGTCAATGGCCAACCTGTTGGTGGTGGTAGTTTGCTTGATACACTCAGCGCCTTGGAAAAATCAACGCTTTCGGGCGTAATCCTGGATGATAATGGTGATGTTATCACCGATTTTAATGGCAAAATATTTCTGACGGTCTTCGATAAAATTCAGGTAAGAAAAACATTAGCCAATGATGGTGGAAGTCAGGAACGTGCTTTCAACACTCAAAACAAACAGTTATTTAAAGGAGCTGCTTCAGTTGAATCAGGTGTGTGGTCAATTGAATTTGTACTGCCGAAAGATCTTGACTATTCCTATGGCCCTGGTAAAATGAGTTTTTATGCTCAAAATGGAGAAACAGATGCTGCAGGTTATTTTTCTTCATTTTTTATCGGCGGTGTATCCTCAGAAGGTCTTGCAGATGATCAACCCCCGGTTATTCAGCTTTACATGAATGATGAGAATTTTGTAAATGGTGGTATTACTGATGCTAACCCGGATATTTATGTTGTCCTGATGGATGATAACGGTATTAATGTGTCAGGTACCGGTGTAGGACACGATATCGAGGCAGTGTTAGATAATGATGATAAAAACAGCTTCATCATGAATGATTTCTATCAGGCTGCCCTTGATAACTATAGGAATGGCGAAGTCAGGTATCCACTTCAGGATCTGGCACCCGGCAAGCATACGCTTAAGGTGACTGCCTGGGACCTTGCTAACAATCCGGGAGAAGCCTATCTCGAATTTTTGGTTTTAGAAAATGATGGCGCTGTATTGCATCACGTTCTGAACTATCCTAATCCATTTACCAACTCAACTCAATTCCAGTTTGAACACAACCTTCCGGGAACTGAAATGAATCTCCAGATTCAGATCTATACAATAACCGGTCGGCTAGTCAAAACCATAGAACGCGAATCATTCGTTTCTGATGGATATCGGGTGGATGACCTCCATTGGGATGGACTGGATGATGGTGGTGGTCAACTTGGAAAAGGTATCTACGTATACCGGATAAGGGTAACCTACAACATTAATGGGGGAAAAGAGGTTGTTGAGAGTGAAGCCGAAAAGCTTGTCATTTTACGATAAAAACGATTAAAAATTATATTTGCACCAATTATATAATCAAACACTCACTTCCATGAAGGTCGCTTCACTCTTTATTTTGTTTTTCCTCGCTTCGGCCGTTGCCGATGCTCAGTGTGCTTTTTCTAACAAGCTCGATTGTCCAAATACAATTATCTCAGCGGTTCCTTTTCTCCGGATTGTCCCAGATGCCAGGTCAGCAGCTATGGGAGATGGAGGTATTGCCAGTTCCGCTGACGCGAACTCAATGCATCATAACGCATCTAAACTAGCATTTATCGAATCTGATTTAGGACTGGCGGCCAGCTACTCACCATGGCTCAGATCGTTAGGTCTTTCTGATGTTTATATGGCTTACCTGTCCGGATATAAAAGACTTGATGAATTTCAGACATTGGGTGTTTCCTTACGTTATTTTGCGCTTGGGGATCTTCAGTTTACTGATATCAATGGTGGGTCACTGGGTGTAGGCAGGCCTAATGAATTTGAAATTGCCTTAGCGTATGCAAGAAAATTATCTGATAATTTTAGTGCCGGTCTTACAGGAAAATTCATCTATTCAAATCTTGCAGGGGGCCAGCAAATTGATAACATTGATATAGTTGCTGCTACTGCAGGAGCTGTAGACATTTCCTTTACATATCAAAAGCCGATTAAAAGTGGAACGCTTCGCTTAGGTGCCGCTTTTACAAACCTGGGATCCAAAGTATCATATACAAAGTCTGAATTCAAGGATTTCATCCCTGCGAATTTAGGAATTGGAGGGGCACTGGAACTTGATCTTGATGATTACAACCAATTAACTTTTATGTTGGACATCAACAAATTACTTGTTCCAACACCGGTGGATGTTGATTCGCCTGACTATGATGCAAATATGAACGGGTTTCCTGATTATCGCGAGAAATCATTGTTTGAAGGAGTCTTCGGTTCTTTTGGAGATGCACCTAACGGATTCAAAGAAGAACTTAGAGAATTGATGTATTCGGTTGGCGCTGAATACTGGTATAACAAGCAATTTGCCTTCCGTGCCGGTTATTATTATGAGCACGCAACCAAAGGCAACAGACAATTCCTCACAGCGGGATTGGGATTGAAATACAATGTCTTTGGATTAAATGTATCCTATCTGGTACCAACATCTAATCAACGCAGTCCACTTGACAATACGCTACGATTTACTTTAGTTTTTCATCTCGATGAAAAACCGAGCATAGAACCTGAGGAGACCAATTAATTGTCTTACTAAAGTTTATAGACAAGCCGGATGAGTTAATTCACATCCGGCTTTTCATTTTAATGGTGGTTTGAAATATCTGTACCGGAGCACCCAGTGTAATAATATTTGCATTTCCCTGATCGAAAGAATAAAGAAATGCATCTGTGATGTGTAAGCCGGATTCTGTTTTCCTGACGAATCAGAAACATCTATCATTTATCTCGGCCTGACATTACTGACAGGCTCTATCTGCCTACCCCCTTCAACTGTTTTCACACGCCCGCGAGCCGCAGGATACCCGGCACAAGTGCTAGGAATTGAAGTGTACATGACATTTCAGCCCGCAAGGTTTATCCCATGTCCCAGTCACCCGGGTCATGCGTGCGCTCTTACCGCACGTTTTCACCCTTACCTTAAACTTTCGTATGAAGGCGGTATAGTTTTCTGTGACACTTTCTGTTCACGCCGTTGCGTGACCCATCAGTTAGATGGTGCGGTACTCTACGCTGTCCGGACTTTCCTCCCTCATAAATGAGAGCGATAGATCCATCACAGATGCCTGGAGATAACGACCTCACTGCTCCAATAGTTTACACAACCCAACAAGTTCCTATGAATTTTCTCGTATTTATCCATTGTACCCTGGTAATCCAATGATTTCTAATAATTTACTTATTACATATTATCTTTATGTGATTTATGTGGTTTACGAACAAGGTTCATACGTACATTTTTATAACAGGTCTATGCCTATTAGTCCTCGCGTTATTCATCAGCATTGATCATTTTTCCTATGATAAAACCCATTTTGCCCAGCTGATTGAAGAAAATATCCATGAGCTTGAATCTGAAGCAGTGCATGTCCTTAGGCAAAGTGACTGGATCAGCCAAATCAGATCTGTTCAGAGTTCAGGAAAAATTCTGTCCAATGAATTAGTAAATCAGATAGAGCTTCTCAGTAAACAACCCTTCTCTATTTATTTATATCATACAGACAGTCTCATTTTCTGGTCTAAACCTGGATTAGTCATAGATCCAACCCATAAAGAGTTCTCCACTATTCCATGCGTTAAGAGTGATCACCGCCAGGATTATTATGTCAAACAAACGGAAATTGCAGATAGGCAAGATTTGCTAAAGGTTTATTTCAAGATTCCGATTATCCCAGCCAGGGAACAGGCCTACAGTGTTCGGGTAACACCATACAAATTTGGAAACCCTTCACCGAATGATGCGACTCTCATTCGAAGTATTGATGGATCACCTATAGCTCATGTCCAATTACTTACGAAGGAATTTTCTTTCTTGCCCCAATGCCTGATTTTTATATTTAGTCTTATTGGAATCTGGACATTGGTGATGGTGTGGATCTCCTGGATCCAAGCAAGGTCTGATATTAAAGTCTCGCATGTTAATAAGATTTTGCTTCAGATGTGTGGTGTGTTAGCTGTTCGAATGGCTACATTATTTATTCCCTACCATGATTTTTTTGATCAGATCACACTATTGAGTCCGATCATACAGGATATTTCATTTCCGTATTCTACAATTGATCTTTTGATAGACAGTGTTATCTTTTTATGGTTGTGCACATTAGCCAGTAAAATTTATAGCAGGGATATCAGTCTTGTTAATGTTTCTTCGGGTGCAGCATCTCAAAGAAATATATGGGCAGATCGTCTGATGACAGCAAGTCATTACCTGGTTGTCATCATGATGTGTGGACTTACTGCCTGGATATTGAGACAAATCGTAGGCAGGAGCAATTTTCGATTAGACCTTGGAGAGATTTCATTATTTGATATTCATCATTTTCTTTCCATTCTTGCGTGTGGACTGATTGTAATGGGGGTTTTTACATTCTCTTTTCAGATTGTGACGCGTGCTATCTTTTATACAAAGAATTTCTATGAGCGGATGATAGCGCTGTTGTTTGCGGGGGTTATCAGTTTGCCGTTGCTTCTATTAATTGATATTGATCTTCCATTTGTGGGTTTTTATCTGGGAGTTTATATACTCATGACTTTGCTTGATTTGTATATCGAGCAGGGCAATCGATCTGTCATCTGGGTACTAAGCTGGCTTATCACGATATCATCCATGACCGCTTTGGTTTTGTATAAATATCAAAAAGATTTTGAAAAAATATCACGGCAAGAACTTATTCTGGAAGCACCTCTTGGTCTCACTCAAAAATTTTCGAAAGAGGAAGAATTAATTGAATGGTTGTACAAGCTTCCCCGAAAATATAGCCTGGCGATTTATCAGGGTAGTCAAAATGTCTTTGCATATCAATATGACTACGCACTTGTCCTGCCCCGTTATAATCGAATGAAGAAGGGTGAGTTTTATGAAATTTCAACCGGAGAGGATCGGACAGATATAGCCATGCGGGGTGAAGGGGATACAGTCATCTTAATAGGAAAAAAGCTTGAAGGGTTCAATCAGATTATTTCTTTGTTTTCATTGATTTTTACGGTGTTTAGTTTTCTGCTTTTTATGCTGGCAGGATTAAATGCTTTGTTTGAATTTTTGCCGAAAAACATGGAGCTTACGATATCACCGAGGCCTTCATTACGAAATAAAATACAGATTGCTGTAGTATTTATTATCATTCTTACTTTTATTATCGTAGGGTTGCTTACGATATATCATATCCGATCAAATAGCCGGGAAGATGAGTTAAGGAGATATGATGAAAGGTTAAGAACGATAGCAGGATCTATCCGCCAATCGATATCCTCAGAAGAAACAACATGGCGAAAAGATATGGGAAAGGCAATGCGAATTGCCCTGGCCCACAGTGCATCACAACAAATTTTTGATCCTATGGGAAATCTCATCCATCAACAGGAAGAGATAAACAGAACGGATCATGCGCTTGATGTAAAAATGGCTTTCCTTCCTAAAATGATTCTTGATGCAGGATCAAGAGATTATTATCTGACAGGCACACACGCCAAAGAAGTAAATCCAAATGTACCGGGAGATGTAGGCTTCGTATCAGTCCACAGGGAAGGTGCACAATCAGGCTATATCGAGTTGACTGAGCTTTTTCAATCGGGAAGTGAGGAAATGGATTCAGGATCCGCGTTTTTTATGACGCTGCTTAATGCCTATGTCTTTATTTTTTTAATTGCTATTGGGATGGCATTTATCATGGCCCGGTCGATTACTGGTCCGGTAGCGCAACTAAGTGAGAAGTTGAAAAAGATCAGACTTGGAAAGAAAAATGAAACTATTCAGTGGGCAATTGATGATGAGGTCGGAGAGTTAATTCGAGATTATAATTCAATGGTTACAAAGTTGGATGAAAGTGCAATGTTACTCGCTCAAACAGAAAGAGATACAGCATGGAGAGAGATGGCAAAACAAGTAGCACATGAGATAAAGAATCCACTTACACCCATGAAGCTCAGCATCCAATATTTACAGAACGCAGCACATAGGGATGAGACAGACAATTTGTCTGCTATGATCAAACGTGTGAGCAAAACATTAATTGAGCAAATTGATAATCTGACTCATATCGCATCTGAATTTTCAAGTTATGCTAAGATGCCTACTGCGATGAATGAAGTTTTTGTAATTAATGATATTGTTGCATCCGTCCATGATCTCTTCAGAAAAAGAGAAGACATGGATATACAGCTCCAGGTACCTATCAATGATTTGTTTGTTTTTGCGGATAAAAGCCAGGTCATACGCGTCTTAAATAATATTGTCAAAAATGCAATTCAATCGATTCCGAATACCCGGAGAGGACTAATTGAAATCAAGCTGGTATATACTTCAGAACAAGTTATTATCTCGATTCAAGACAATGGATCTGGTATAGATGACCAAATGAAAGACAAAGTCTTTTATCCTAATTTCACAACCAAATCTTCAGGAATGGGATTAGGGCTCGCGATCAGTTCTGACATTATTCAGTCATTTGATGGAAAGATTTACTTTGAAACAGAAGTAGAAATTGGGACTACATTTTTTATCGAGTTGCCCCGGCATGCTATGCAAAATGAACTTACTCCTTCAACAAACCATTCAGGAAGTACAAGTCTGTAGCAAGTGATGTACAGTTAATTTTTAACTGCATGCACAAGACTCTTTGCATTTGCTACCGCTTCTTTCGATGGCGGATCACCACTTAACATTTTCGCAATTTCCAAAAGACGCTGATCTTCAGTGAGCAGTTGAACAGATGATTTGTCTTTTTCCCCGGATAATATTTTGGATACATGATATTGAATGGTCGCATGTGCTGCGATCTGGGGGGAGTGAGTGATCATCAGAATTTGATGACCTTTTGCGAGAGTCCTGATAAGTTGTCCCATGCGCAAGGCCACTTCGCCTGATATCCCGGTATCAATTTCATCAAAAATAATTGTTGGAAGTTTTGCCTGTGCTGCATACAAAGATTTCAGTGCAAGACTCAGCCGCGATAGTTCTCCACCGGATGCGACAGACTGCAGAGGCTGCATAGACATTCCCTTATTTGCAGAGAATAAAAAATGTATTTCATCCATTCCGTCTGTCCCTGGTTCCGGATGGCTGTTGATCTCTATAGTAAACTTTGCGTTAGGCATTCCCAGCTCAAGGAGAAGAGAATTCATCGCTGGCGTAATTTTTTTAGATCCGTTTTTTCTCTTCTGTGATAATTTCTCACCAATTTTTAGTATTTGCTGCGTTGTCTCAGCTATCTTCTTTTCAAGAGAATTAATTTGATCGCCTACAGATGTCAATTCATCTAATTCATTTTGTAACGATTGTTGCAATTCAAGCAGATCCTCCTCATTGCGCACCTGGTATTTTTTTATCAAAGTATACACCTGGCTTAACCGACTTTCAATCCGGGATAGTTGAGCAGGATTTTTTTGTCCTAAACCATCTAATCTGCCTGCTTCCATTGCCAGGTCCTGAACTTCCAGGCGTAGCGCATCAATTCTCTCTCCAATGCCGGCGAGTGGAATAGAAACATTGCGTACAGTGTTAATCTGTTTTGTGAGGTTGATCAATTGATGGTTGAAAGAATGGGGCCCTAGATTCAAAACCATTTGCAATTGTTCGAGCGCATCATCAATTGCCTCGCCATGTTTTAAAACATTCTGTGACTCTTCCAATGTTTCTACTTCACCTCTTTTCAATTGTGCATCTTCTAATTCCTTTAATTGGAATTGGAGAAAATCTTTTCTCCGAGCTGAGGATTGTTCAGTTTCTTTTGTTTTAATCAGATCGCTTTTTTCTTTACTCAGCTGATGAAAGAGCGAACGGTATTCCTGATAAAGTGGTAGGGAGCCACTCATCGTATCCAATGCATTTACCTGGTAATCCCTGGATTGTAATGCAAGATTATCATGCTGCTGATGTAATTCAATGAGATGATTTGTGATTTCCTGTAATACTTTTAATTGTACAGGTGTGTCATTAATGAAGGACCGGCTCTTTCCTGCCCCTGAAATTTCTCTTCGACAAATCATGACCTCTTCAAAATCAAGAGCTTCGCGCGCAAATAATTCTTTTAATTCATCCCCGCTCACTTTAAAATGGGCTTCTACTATACACTTAGAATTCTCATCCGGCAGGACTTTTGAATCAGCACGTTTTCCCAGTGCCAGACCTAAAGCTCCAAGCAAAATTGATTTTCCTGCACCTGTCTCACCTGTTATAATGGATAATCCCGGCTGAAGAGATAAATCTAATTCAGCGATGATAGCATAGTTTCGAATGATCAGCCGGGTCAGCATTTGTTTTCCTGGATAAAAAGTTTACTTCTTGATTATTGTGATAATGCTGCCTGAACAAGAGGTTCAATTGTGACACCAAACTTTTGAACTGTGCTTACGAGTTGAAGAGCTTGTGGCTTTTGTCCTGTAGCTAAAAGTGCTTTCATTTTTTCATAATAAAAGAGCCCTTGTTGATTGTTCAACTGGATGGCTCTATCGAGATCTTTAATAGCTTGTGCAGAATTGCTTTTGATGTTATTCAATCGTCCTTTTTCATACCAAAGATCTGCATCTTCCGGATGCATGGTCAAATATATTTCTATATCCTTCATTGCATTATCCCATTGACTAAGTGCCTGATACACGAGTGATCTATTTTTATAACCATTTGCGTGATCAGGAGTTAGTGTCAAGCCTTTGTTGAAATCATTCAGAGCAGGTTGCATATTTCCAGTGAGAGCGTAAACTGCACCCCTGTTAATAAAATATTCACCCGCAGTACTGTCGGAGGCTATGGCCCTATTATAATCGACCAAAGCCTGCTGATAATTTTGCTGGTTAAAATAAAGTTTGGCCCTTGAATTATATAAGGCTCCATCGGGCTTTAGTGCAATAGCAGAATTATAATCCACTAATGCTTCTTCAATTCTTCCTTGATCTCTCCTGTAATTTGCTCTGTTTCGAAAGGGCAATGACGTGTTTGTATGATATTTTAAGACGTGTGACCACAACGCATCGCTATCACGCCAGATTTGGTTCTGTTGCCACGTCAGGAACATAAACAAAGCCATTACTCCTAAAAATGTATAAAGCGCTGGTTTCCCAATCGAAGGCTTTGTTTCATAGAGCCACTGACCTGCATAGACCACCATAAAGATTAAACCCATGTAAGGGATATACGTAAAGCGATCAGCTAAATAACCTTGTCCTGCGCCCACAACCTGGAGAACGAACATCACATTGACTATAAAGAACATGAAGCCAAATAAATAAGGCCTCCAATTCTTTTTAAATGCCACGTAAATACATGCCAGGATAGCTAGTGCAACAAATGGGCCTGAGTAAACTTCCGGAGGCAGAACAGCCGGATAGGGATACAGCGGGGACATTTTGTAAGGAACAACAAACTTGACCAGGTAGACTCCCAAGGAATAACCACCAATCATTAGTCTTTGAACAAAAGTATAATTGGTAGCATCGTCCATGGAGCCTTGCTGACGTAAAAAGTATACACCCACGAGACCAATCACGAGCGACAGTAAGAAAAACCCCCATTTCTCTAATATCAGGTTGAATTTGATCGGCCGCTTGTAGTAATAATCCACCAATAACATCGTCAGTGGAAGTGAGACTGCCTGAATTTTAGAAAATAATGCAAAAACAAAAAGCCCCATTGCTGCATAAAAATATTTTTTAACATAACCTGTCTTTACATATTGGATATAGAGCCATAAGGCGCCTAAAAAGAAAGCTCCAAAGAGAACATCCTTTCTTTCAGTCACCCATGCTACTGATTCCACACGCATCGGGTGAATACCAAATAGCAAAGCGCCTGCTCCGGAAGCCAGAGCGGAAAGATCGAGTGAACGGAAAACCCGATACACCAGGAAGACACATAGTAAATGAAGGATAAGATTATTAACGTGATAGAGCGTAGGATCCAATCCAACAAATGATCGTTCAATAGCAAAAGTTAATATCGGTAATGGATTATAGTTTCCGATCACGGGATCTGAAAAGATATTAACGATATTATCCCAATTGAGGAGGGCTGTATTCTTATTGTTTGCCAGATTGAAATCATCATCCCAATTGACAAAATCATGTGTAAATACAGACAAAAACGCGATTAATGTCAGACCCAGGCAGATTCCAATGTATTTCCAATCCAGGCCTTCGAGTCGAAAAATTCCCTGTTTCTTTCGAACGACCTTTGATTTGACAGACTTTTTAAGTGGTTTCTTGCTCTTCGTCATGGCTCAAAATTATACATACAAGTCGATATATCAGTTTTCAAGATATATATAGCGTATTCAAATTTCATAATTTATGGCAGAAACTCAGACGGATTGTGAATTACTTGACCCACGATTGTTAATTTTGCGCCATGATATTGAATGCTGCACAATTGTGCGAGCTGCTCCACGGTGAATTGATAGGGGATGGGGACATGAAAATCAGCGGACCATCTCAGATTGATAAGGGAAGACCGGGCACCGTGACTTTTCTGGCCAATCCAAAGTATGAAGAACATATTTATACTACTGTTGCCAGTGTAGTAGTAGTCTCAAGGGAATTCAGCCCACGCCAGACTTTATCACCTGCAATGATTAAAGTAGATGATGTCTATGGAGCTATGATGTTTTTGATTGAAAAATTTAGTAAAAACGGTACTCCTTTACCAGGCATTTCTGAGTTTTCAGTTATCCAACCCACCTGCAGGGTAAGTGACGAAGTATCTATTGGAGCTTTTACAATGTTAGAAGCTGATGTAGTTGTGGGTGCCAGGAGCATTCTATATCCTGGTGTATATGTGGGGGCCGGGAGTATTATAGCAGAAGATGTAATTCTTTATCCTGGTGTTAAATTGTATGCCAATACTCAGATTGGAGCCAGAAGTATAATCCATGCCAATGCTGTGATTGGATCCGATGGCTTTGGATATCGCCCGGATGAACAAGGCCATTATCACAAAATCAGTCATGTAGGGGGTGTTGTTATTGAAGAGGATGTCGAAATTGGTGCAAATGCAGTAATTGATCGGGGAACTTTATCTGTAACCCGGATAGGTAAGGGTTCAAAAATTGATAATCTGGTCCACATTGCACACAATGTTACTATTGGTGAACATACAGCAATAGCGGCTCAGACAGGCGTAGCCGGAAGTACAACTATTGGGTCTTATAACCGGATAGGTGGTCAGGTGGGTATAGCGGGCCATATTCAGTTAGCAGATAAAATTGAAATTCAGGGTCAGAGCGGTGTTCATACGGGAAAATTTCCGGAAGGCTCAAAACTCTTTGGATCACCGGCATTTAACTACATGGACTATTTAAAGTCCTATTCGTTATTTAAAAAGCTCCCAGGGTATATCAAACGAATTGAAGAATTGGAAAAACAGATCGCAGCAGATAAAAAAGAAACCAGATGAAACAAAAGACAATTGCAAAGTCTTTCAAGCTGCAGGGTGTTGGCCTTCATACAGGTAAAGCCGTAATTGTAGAATTTGAGCCCGCTGATGATAATCAGGGTATACGATTTATGCGGGTGGACATGAAGGACCAACCAATATTAGTAGCTGATGTCACGCAGGTGGTATCCACAAACAGAGGTACTTCTCTACGGCTTGGAGATGCACAAATAAGTACAGTAGAGCATGTACTATCTGCTCTGACAGGTATGGGAGTTGATAATGTGCTGATTAAAGTCGATGGTCCCGAGATTCCTATCATGGATGGCAGTGCGCAAGCATTCGTAGATGGAATCGTGAAAGCTGGGATCGTAGATCAAGAAACTGATCGTGAGTATTTCGAGATCGAGGAGCCCATATCATTTAAAGATGAATTGACAGGAACAGAACTTTTGGCATTGCCAGGGGATAAGTTTGAGATTACGGCCATGATTGATTTTAATTCTCAAATATTGGGTCACCAGTATGCAAGTTTGCATAACATGGAAGACTATCAAAGCCAGATTGCACCATGCCGAACGTTCGTCTTCATCCGAGAACTTGAACAATTGTTTGATGAAAACCTGATCAAAGGAGGTGACCTTGATAATGCTGTTGTCATTGCCGATAAAATGATGGATCAGTCAGAGCTGGACCGACTTGCCAAAAAACTTGGCAAACAAAGTATTAAAGTTGAAAAAACAGGTATTCTCAATACAACTTCATTAAAATTTGAGAATGAGCCTGCACGGCATAAGCTCCTTGATATAATCGGAGACTTAACTCTTTTGGGTCGGCCTATCAAAGGAAAAATTGTTGCCCGAAAGCCAGGCCACACGGCTAACATTGAGTTTACAAAAGTGCTTAAAAGGAAACTTGTTGAGCAACGTAAACTTAAAGGCAGGCCTAAAGTTGACCCTGATCTTCCTGCTATTTTTGATATCGAAGCAATACGGAAATTCTTACCTCATCGTTATCCTTTTTTACTTGTAGACAGGATCATCGAAATGACGGAAACCATTATCGTAGGTGTAAAAAATATCACTTTTAATGAACCCTTATTCCAAGGACATTTTCCAGGTAATTCGATTTTCCCGGGTGTACTACAAGTTGAAGCATTAGCCCAGGTTGGTGGCGTATTTGTATTATCAAAAGTGCCTGATCCTGAAAACTGGGGAACGCTACTGTTGAAAGTTGATAATACAAAGTTTAAAGGCAAAGTTGTTCCTGGAGATCAGCTCATTCTTAAAATGCAACTCATAACCCCGGTGAGAAGGGGAATATGCCATATGTATGGATCCGCCTTTGTGGGCAGTCGACTCGTATCAGAAACAGAACTTACCGCACAAATCGTGCGTATTAATCCAACTCATGAATAATATTCATCGCAATGCGAAAATCGGACGTGACGTCCAGGTAGGACCTTTTACAACTATTGAAGAAGATGTGGTCATCGGAAATGGCTGCCGTATAGGCGCAAATGCTAGCATCTTGAATGGAACACGCATGGGAGATCATTGCCATGTTTTTCCCGGTGCTATTGTAGGTGCATCTCCACAGGATTTAAAATTTGGTGGTGAACACTCAACGCTTGAGATTGGAAATCATGTAACCATACGTGAATACTGTACAATTAATCGCGGCACTAAGGCAAGTTTTAAGACATCAATTGGTGATCATTCTCTTTTGATGGCCTATGTGCATGTTGCACATGATTGCATCATCGGGCATAATTGTATTCTTGCCAATAATGTAAATCTTGCCGGCCACATCAAGATAGGACATTATGCGGTGATCGGTGGATTAGTTGCTGTGCATCAATTTGTCAAAATAGGGGATCATGTTATGATTGGTGGTGGTTCATTGGTTAGAAAGGATGTTCCTCCTTATGTGAAGGCGGCACGTGAGCCTCTTTCGTTTGTAGGGGTAAATGTTACAGGGTTAAAACGTCGAAGTTTTACACAAGACCAGATTCATATTATTCAGGATATATATCGCTTGCTCTTCGTGAGGGGATATAATATTTCACAGGCAGTATCTGTCATTAAAGAAACGATTTCAAATAGTCCGGAAAGAGAACTCATTCTGGAATTTGTAGATCAATCCGAACGCGGAATAATGAGAGGATTCAGAGCGAACAATCCGGTCAATGGATCTGTATATACAAAAGCTGACTAAATCGTTTAACCAAAAGCAAGTTTTTACGGATCTGAGTTTTGAAGTCAGGACCGGAAGCCGATTTGCAATTACCGGGTCAAACGGAGCCGGGAAATCTACGCTTCTGAAAATTCTGTCAGGAGGTGCTTTAGCTTCATCGGGTACGATCCGATATAACCTGGGGGGTAAAGACATAATAGTTGATAAGCTTTTTAAACATGTGCATTTTGTAGCACCTTACAATACTGTCATTGAGGAATTGTCATTGAAGGAATTGTTTGGACTGCACCAGCGCTTAGGATTATTAACCTTTTTCACGAGTTTTCAACTGTGGAAAGAGAAACTGGAATATCCATTTAACCCTGATCAACAAATTAAGATGTATTCGTCAGGGATGAAACAACGAATTAAGCTTGGTCTAGCTCTACTGGATGATCGGGCTTTGATACTTCTTGATGAACCAGGGTCAAACCTGGACAACCAAGGAAAGGCCTGGCTTTATTCTCTCCTTAAAGGATTGCAATCAAATCAAACATTGATCATCGCATCCAATGATCCAGCAGAAATAGCATCATGTGAAGAATTTCTTGTTCTTGGAAGTTCAACCTGATTAGGGAGATAACTTATCATCCAGATCTTTCAGTCTCGCATGGATTGACTTGATACGATCAACCAGGTTGAATTGATCGGTTAAATTATTTTTCTCCTTTTTCAATTCCTGTTTTGCTCCTTCTAATGTGAATCCCCTCTCTTTGACAAGGTTGTAAATGATCTGAATCTGGGTAATATTTTCTTTTGTAAATAACCGGTCTCCCTTACGATTCTTACGGGGAGTCAGAAAAGAAAACTCATTTTCCCAATATCGAAGAAGGGACCTTGAAACCTCAAACATCGTGGCGACCTCACCAATAGTGTAGTAGAGTTTGTCAAGATTTTGCGTATCGATGGATTTCATTCGATGAGGTTGTGATCAGAAAAGTAACAAAAATTCTTTATCAAAACCTCATTACTGGTTCAAAATAAGGGATTTCCATCTTGTGGGTTAGAGGAAAGATTGAAGGGAGGAATCTCTTTTTCTACTTCGTAAGCGGACAATTGTAAATAAGCAAGCTCTCGGATGTAGTGACTTGATATGGTAAATCCCCGAACTTCAGTAGTGGTTAACCTTATATAATGTAAAGGAAGAGTGTGGAATTTAATTAATCAAAGGATTGATTTTCAAGTTTAGCTCTTTCGACCAGGCTTTGATATTCATCAGGCGTAAGGTCATCCATGCAGTAGATAATCGGGTCAACAGGGTTTCCTTTCAATCGAACTTCATAATGGAGATGAGGAGCAGTAGATGTACCTGTATTCCCAACAGTTCCGATAGTCTGACCTTTTTTTATCTCATCACCTTCATTGACCTGAATAGTGGCCATGTGACCATATAAGGATGAATAGCCGTATCCATGGTCAATAATGACATGATTTCCATAACCTACCCGGCCCCGGTCTGCTTTTATGACTTTGCCATTACCTGTGGCCTGGATGGGTGTACCTGGAGGCGCAGTAAAGTCAATTCCCGTATGCATGCGATCTACCTTGTGAACCGGATGAAGACGAATACCGAAACCGGACATCGCGTTCAGGTTTTTCTTGAGCAGATCAATTCTTACCGGCTTTATGCTCGGGATCCTGGAGATCATATCAGCCCGATCGTTTGCTCTTTGAAGAATAGTATCCAGGGATTTTTTTTGGACTTTCAACTGAAGCATCAGTTTATCGACTTTATCTTTTGTATCGATGAGGATCTGCCCTGAATTAGGAAATTTTACAAAAGCAGTGTACTTATCACTTCCTCCAGTTCCTCCATGCCAAACAGATTCATCAAGTGGGTCCATACCTAACATAAACCTATGGATTCCCGCATCACGCTCCTGAACCGCATTCAGATCTTCTGACATTAAGTCAATCTGGTCGTTCACACTGGCAAATTGATACTTCATCTGATCCAGCTCACGCATCAAGGCGAGTTCTTTTTGACTTGGAAAGTATGTGTTTTGTAAAAAGAAAAACAAGGCAGAGGTTACCACAGTGGCACATAGGTATCCAAACAGCGTAAAGAGTCTGAATTTTCCAGGTGTCCTATACTCTTCAAATGAGAGTGTTGATTCATTATATACGTACTTCCTACCAGCCATGAATAATGCTATTTGACTATTTTTGACGGCTCTTAAAAAAGGAGCCCTTTCTAAAAAGTTCGTATGGGATTGCGGCTAAGGTAACTATTGAAGGACTGTTTACAAAATATTTTACGATTTATTATATATGAATTCTATCTGCAATACATACTAGCATTCAGGGAGTAAGACATATTATAAATTAACTTAATCTATAATTATAACAATAAAAATATATTATGGCTAAAACTGCCAAAGAAATTCGTCAAATATTTTTAGATTTTTTTGAGGAAAAGCGTCATATAATTATAATGTCCGCTCCGATGGTGTCGAAGGATGATCCTACCCTGATGTTTACAAACGCAGGGATGAATCCCTTCAAGGATTACTTTCTCGGGAATAAGCCGCCGATTCACAAACGGTTAGCGGATACTCAGAAATGTCTGAGAGTAAGTGGGAAACATAACGACCTGGAAGAAGTGGGCAGGGATGGGTATCATCATACGATGTTTGAAATGTTGGGCAATTGGTCGTTTGGCGATTATTTTAAGAAAGAAGCTATTGGCTGGGCCTGGGAATTGTTGAAGGACAGGCTTAACCTTCCAACAGAAAGAATTTATGTCAGTGTTTTCGGCGGCGATATTGCGGATGGTCTTCCAGAAGATACTGAAGCCAGAGACCTTTGGAATGAATGGATTTCCAATGACCGCATCTTATCGTTTGATAAAACGGATAATTTCTGGGAGATGGGAGATACAGGACCATGTGGCCCCTGCTCTGAGATCCATGTTGACCTGCGAAGTGCGGAAGAGATAGCCTTGATTCCCGGAAAGGACCTCGTGAATACTGGCCATCCGAATGTGATCGAGATCTGGAATCTGGTATTTATACAATATAACCGAAAATCGGACTCAAGCCTGGAGCCTCTGCCTGCAAAGCATATTGATACCGGAATGGGCTTTGAAAGATTAGTCAGAGTAATCCAGGGTAAGACCTCAAACTATGATACTGATATTTTCGCACCCCTTATTCATTATATAGAACAGGCAACCGGGATACCGTATCAAAATGATTATTCGGGACAGGTTATGACAGATATTGCTATGCGAGTGTTAGCGGATCATGTCAGAGCTGTAAGTTTTGGGATTGCTGATGGGGAAATGCCGTCCAACACAGGGGCAGGGTATGTGCTTCGGAGGATACTTCGCAGAGCGGTCCGGTATTCCTATACTTTTCTTGGAACAAAAGAACCTTTGCTTTACAGGCTTGTACCCTTATTGGCAGACTTTTTCGGTAATACATTTCCCGGCTTTGTCGAACAGAAGGATTTTATCAAAAGAGTGATTGAGCAGGAGGAAATATCTTTTTTACGAACGCTTGAAGGTGGTATTAAAAGGTTTGAATCAATAAACGTAAAGGGCAACATAGTTTCGGGAAAGGATTCATTCGAACTATATGATACGTATGGATTTCCGGTTGACCTCACACGATTGATGGCAGGAGAAAGAGGATGGGTGATTGATGAACAAGGATTTGAAACAGCCCTTAATGAACAAAAGAAAAGGTCTAGATCTGATGCGGTAAAGACGGCGGGGGATTGGGTAGAAGTCGTCCCTTCAGATCAGTCGCCACATTTTGAAGGATATGATATGGATATCGTGGAAGGCTGCAGATTGATAAAATACAGGAGTATTGAAGATAGAGATGGGGTGCAATATCAACTCGTGCTTGATCGGACTTCATTTTATCCAGAGGGAGGGGGCCAGGTGGGCGATATCGGCACGTTGAGATTTGGTGAGGATAGCATTGAAGTTGTCGATATGGTGAAAGAAAATGATCTTCCTATTCACATCACCAGGAAATTGCCTGCCTCCATAACCGAACCCGTTACAACTAACATCGATAAGGATCGGAGAAGACTCATTGAGAATAATCACTCTGCGACTCACCTTTTGCATGCTGCATTGCGGATTGTATTAGGTGATCATGTTCAACAACGGGGGTCATTGGTGAACGATAAATATCTACGATTTGATTTTTCTCATTTTGCAAAAGTGACGTCAGAAGAAATCTCCCGGATTGAGACATTAGTGAATGAGAAAATAAGGGAAAATATTCTTAAAAGCGAAGCCCGGAACTTACCCATTATGGATGCGGAAAAAGCTGGAGCGCGAATGCTTTTCGGAGAGAAATATGGAGAGAAAGTTCGTATGATCACATTTGACCCTACATTTTCGATTGAATTATGTGGGGGATGCCATGTGCAGAATACCGGTAGCATTGGATACTTCAAAATAACCAGTGAATCGGCTGTTGCAGCTGGTGTGCGAAGAATTGAGGCTTTAACTGCAAGGGGAGCAGAAGCATTTATAAATGACCAGCTTTCGCAATTTTCGTTGATACGCCAGGAACTTAAAAACGCTGCAGATCCATTGCGTGCCCTTAAAGATTTACAAACGGAGATCCGTGATCTACGGAATCAGATTGAAGAAATTGAAATGGCGAAAGCTTCAGATCTAAAAT
>JAYUXX010000357.1:0-3646 GCA_043752765.1 Saprospiraceae bacterium
ATTGCAAAAAAAATGGTTCAGGCACTTATTGAAAAGGGCAAGAATCCAGGGGAAAGTAAAGTCCTTGTTATGGGGATTACGTTTAAGGAGGATGTTGCAGATATACGTAATAGTAAGGTTGTGGATTTAGTAAAGGAATTGAAAGATTATTCGATAGAGGTGGATGTTGCAGACCCATGCGCATCCATAGAGGAAGTTAGAAATGTATATGGAATTGAAATTAATCGCGAACCTAAAGGGAGCTACGATGCAATTGTGGTTGCTGTCGGTCATCAGGCATATGCCCGGATGGACACTGATGAAATTAAAAAGCTAACGCGCGGCCCTGTCATCATGTTTGATCTAAAGGGAATCTATCGTGGAAAGAACTGGGATTTTTATTCAACGCTTTGAATTGTTTTATAAGCATATCGATTCCCAAGCATTTGTTTCTTTTTTTCCAAAATCACAACAAGCTGAATCCAATCTGAGGTTTTGTGAGAAATCCATAGTATGAGGAACTGGAGAAAAGCATTGATGCGGAAGATCTATGATGAGAATATTATTCTCAAGAACATGGCCAGTCTGATGAGTTCACAGGCCATAAACTTTATTTTACCTCTTATCACTTATCCCTATATTATCAAAATAATCGGGATTGCACATTTCGGAAAGATTCAGTTCGTACTTACCTGTATGACATTTTTAGCTTTACTGGTCGACTTTGGTTATAATTATAAAGCACCGAGGGAAGTAGCTCTGCTGAAAGAAAATCACAATCAATTATCGAAACTCGTTTCCAGGGTATTTACATTTAAAATTGTTGTGTTTGTTGTTCTGTCACTGGGAACAATTTTATATGCGATTTTATTTGCTGAAGAGCAATACCTCTTGTACTTAGGAGGACTTGTTTTTTTATTAAACCTTTCGATGTCACCGAATTGGTTTTTTCAGGGTGTGGAACGAATGGAATTTATTGCCGTAGTAGATGTTGCTGCTAAAGTTATATTTACCGGTAGCATTTTTGTCTTTATAAAACATCCTGATGACTATGTTTATATCCTGCCCCTATGGGGACTTGGAGGTATCATTTCTGCAGTTGCCGGTATTATTCTAATCCTTTACCAGTATAGATTAAAATTTAAACTTCCTAAGATTACGATTATTAAGGAAGAGATCTCGGAAGGATATTTGTTATTTGTTTCTACCCTGGCCACACATGTCATTACCAACTCCCAAATTATTCTTCTTGGTGTATTTCACGGTTCTATAGCTGTTGGCATTTATGCCATCGCGGAAAAAGTTGTTAAAATACCATGGGCGCTGGCAAATGTGTTTTCACAGGTAATCTATCCCAGGGTTTGTATTGTTAATAAGGAAGGGGCAAAAAAGGTATTAGCTTTTTTTAGAAACACACTGCCCTATTTTTATGGATTATGTATTATACTCTTAGCCCTTATTTGGATTTTTTCACACGACATCATAGGATATCTGACTAAAGATTCGATCGAAGAGATCATAGGCATATTGAAATTATTGTCGTTTAGTGTTTTGCTCGTGTTGTTCAATGTGCCGTTTCAACAATATATACTAGCGAATGGCTGGTACAATATCCTGATGAAAATATTCCTGATGGTGGCAGTCACCAACGTACTATTTTCAAGCATATTCATTTATTACTGGTCGTTTACCGGCGCAGCATGGAGTAGTATCCTTACCATGTGCCTTTTATTGATTAGCCTTATTTTTGCAGTTAAGAGTTCAGTACCTAAATTATCCTTACAATGAGTGAATTATTAGAATATTGTCAGAACAATAAAGGTCGTGTCCTGAGAAAATGGATGCACTATTTTAATATTTACGAACGCTATTTTCAGAAGTTTAAAGGACAACATGTGGTCATCATTGAAATTGGCGTTTTTAAAGGAGGAAGTCTTCAAATGTGGAAGTCTTATTTTGGACCAACAGCCAAAATTATCGGTATTGATATTGACCCTGCGTGTAAGGCATATGAAGAAGAGAATATTGAAATCTATATCGGTTCTCAAGATGATAAAGTTTTTATAGATGACTTATTTACAAAAATTCCAAGGCCAGATATCATCCTGGATGATGGAGGTCATTTGGTGGCCCAACAAATAAAAGGGTTTGAGTACATGTATCCGTATTTAAAGACAGGGGGCATTTACTTATGTGAGGATGTGCATACTTCCTATTGGATAAAATATGGTGGAGGATTAAGAAGGAAGGGGACATTTATTGAATACATGAAACACAAGCTCGATGAGTTAAATGCCTGGCATTATGAAAATGTAAAAAAGGCAGTAAGTAGTTTTACAAAATCCGCCTACTCCATCTCTTTTTATGACAGCATTGTTGTGGTGGAAAAAGAAACTGTATCTCAACCTTTTGAAAGTTGGTATGGAATGCCGGAAGCGGAAACGAAAAGTCCTCCTATTAAAAGCTGGAAGAAAGTTGCTGTATTCGGATTAGATGGCGTAAATAAAGTATTGCAGTTTTTAAAACTACCATCCATCTTTTATGGTAAGTAAAAATCAGCCGGTCTATATAGTTATATTAAATTATAACAATTTCCGTTGCTCTGATTTCTGCCTCCAATCCCTGAGGGAAATACCTGCTGATCAAATCAACATCATTCTTGTGGATAACAATTCCACGGATGATTCTTATAATCGTTTATTGGAAAAGTACCCGGAATGTTATGGTATACGGAGTCATGAAAATTTAGGCTTTGCAAGAGGATCAAATATTGGCCTCAGATATGCTTATGAAAAAGGAGCTTCATATTTCATGTTATTAAATAATGATGTAGAAGTAGAGCCTGACTTTCTAAAACCACTCCTTGAAGGTCTGGATCAAAAGGATGTTGAAATGGTAACTCCTAAAATTTTGTACCGCAACAACAAGCAGCTTATATGGCATGCAGGAGGACACATAAAAAATAATACGGTCTCTGCTATTGCAAGAGGTTATGATGAAATTGACGAAGGGCAATATAATGAACCTGTATTTACGGAATGGGCCTCAGGTGCATGTTGCTTGTTTTCAAGGAAACTTGTAGATACCATTGGTTTCCTGGAAGAAAGATATTTTTTCGGCCAGGAAGAATGGGATTTTTCTACTTCAACAATTCGGGCAGGATTCAAAATATTGTATGAACCAAAGTCTGTGGTGTATCATGAAATTGCTCAAAGCTCCCGTAAAAGCCCCGCCCTGTATGGATATCAAATCGTCTACAACAAAGTAGTGTACGCCAGCAAATTTTTAAACAAGGTGTTCTTTTGGCCCTGGCTTAATTTCTACGTTGCTCATATTATTATGTTTTTCCCTAAAAAAGCTTTGCATCATGCAGACAACAGTACAGACTTCTATTTGAAGTCAGCAAAAAAAGCTGCGCTGATGGGTGTCAGGGATGCAATTCGAAACGTGCATGTAGATGAGAAATTACTTAAGGCCCTTGACAAATCCCTCCATACCTGGTACTCAGCAAAATATAGTCCACCCCAACCTTAGCTAAGTTTCAATCTCATGCGTTCTAACCTCCTTGTAAAGTTTTTGGGTTTTCCTGCAACACTCATTCAGGGTGATACGCTGGTGTTGGACAGATGGAATTGGCTACGAAGTATTCTTCCGGTTGGTAATGGAG
>JAYUXX010000358.1:0-3644 GCA_043752765.1 Saprospiraceae bacterium
TGCGTCCGGAACTTTGTCTGACAATTGTAATCCAAGAAAACGCATGAAACTCAATCGATCATTGATTTGATATTCTAATTGGTCATCGCTGAGATGATACATTTTCTGAAGTAAAAGTGCTTTAAACAACATTACTCTGTCGAAGGGTGGTCGACCTCCTTTTGTATATGAATCTTGAAGTGTTGCCTGTTCAAGTATAAATCGGAATTTTTCAAAATCAATTGATTGACCGATGGATACTAGCGGATCTTGTAATGAATTGAGCTTTTTCATTCGATCCTGTTCGTCAAATAGTCCTCGTTGATTTCGATTCTTCATATCTTTCAAGATACGATGTCAATATTATATTACAAAAGAAATGAATGGGTTTTTCGAGGTTCCCTCCAGAGTTACAAAATCCGTAAATTGTTTTTTAACCGCTTTTGAAACCATGGTGCCTAAGTATTTTTGATAATTCCGTTGTGCTCTCTTTGCAGGTTTGCTAATCTTGCTATATACATAACTCAGTACCATATTTTTAGGGAACCCTTGCTTTTTAATTATGCTTTTGGCATTTCTAAAGTGATTCACTTTAGTAAAATCATCTACCGTTTGAATTGAGAACGGTACTTGTGGAACCCAATCTGCTGTACTCACAGAATTGAATGCCCATCCATTTCTGGTCAGGTTTTCAAAGTCATAGGCGTCAAATAAATTACAAGGTTTTGGACCAGCATCACAATATGTTTTATACTGAATATTCCCGGTAATTTGGGCTTCACGCATTAAAGATTCCAAATGCGATGTCAGCAAATAAGATATTCCACCACCCTGGCTATGGCCTATAATGATAAAATCCCTAATACCTAACGTCCTGTAACAGGAGTCAATTTTTTCATAGATATCGTCAGACAGGTATTTCATCGAGATTAACCAGCCTACATGTACAGCGGCATTCGGATGATTTGAAAGATTATATTTAAAACTAAAATCTTTTTCTAATTGTAATTCTCCGCTTGCCGGCACCATAGCGGCATAAATATTTGCTAAAAAACTTGTGGTGGAGGGAACGCTTCCCCGCACACTTATCACGGCAATTGAATCAGGACTGATCCACAAGTCCCAGATATTGTCTAATCCCACAACAGGTGAGCGATAAACAAATTTAAATTTTTCAGGATCTGGAACGGTCTGAATCGTTGTCCATTTATCCAAATCTATATGTGCCTTTTGGGTAATCTTTACCATTTCTATGTATTCCTCTTTATTGAAACCTGCGAGAAGGCGCTGTCCAAAAGTTTGTGGGACAAAAAAAAGTCCAGTTAAGACAAGCGCACTAAAAATATTTAGTAATGACATAGAAATATTTTAAATGAGTAGCCTGACTTCTCCTTTTCTGCCGAAGTGATGACATATTTTATAGATTCAAAACGGCAAAACGTCGGTTCAATCTGTGATCAAGTTGAAATAAGATGTTTGTATTTATTGTAAAGAAAAGATATTATTAACAGGATCAGTCCGAGTGATACAAAAACGATGGTCTTGGCGATGGTGTCTAGATATGAGATGTCGTAAAAGAAAAGTTTGATCAGCGTAACCGCAAAAAGCAAAATTGCCCCAATACGCAGATGTCGCTTATCCTTCCATATTCCCAACACGATGAGAAGTAAGGCATAGACACCCCACAAAATGCTCAACCCCAGCTTATAAGATTGTGTAGTATCCACACTTCCGATCCATACTATCAATTCACTACTGATAACCCATAAAACCGATGTATGCAGCAAAACATCAAAACCTACTTTCAATTTCTCCTTTACAGGATCCAATAAATCATGTTGTATATGGCGATGGATAGCAAGGAGCGTTATACCGAGAATAGCCAATGAAATATACCGGATGATGTGTATACGCTTAGGTAAGGTCTCATCAATGAGCCCTGCAGAATTACTATGTAATAAGATGCTAAGAACAAATAAACCATGCGTTAAAAAAGCAACCACACATATCACACTTAGCATAATACTGACCGTAGCCAATGAGCGATTCCGTAGCCACTTGATACTTAAAAAACTAAGCCCTGCAAAAAATATAAGTGAAAAATTGATAATCCATATAGACTTCCATCGCTTCAGATCTTCATTCCAACTTGTGTATGGCTGATCACCTTCATACAGCACTGTAGCCGAATCTAAATACATTTGATTCCAATAGGTGGCAATTTCCATTCTGAGGGAAACATAAAGAACGACTAATAGAATCGCTGGAATGGAAAAGAAAATAAAACTGTTCACCGACTTCCTCAAATATTGAGAAGTGATAGGCGAAGAATAATTATTAACATAATTGATAAATACAAAAGCAGCAATAAAAAGTGCAGAGGTCAAAAATTGAACGTTGAAGATTGGCATCAGCCTTGTTTCAGGTAATCCGGGACTATACTGATTTGTTATCAATAACCAATCCGCTACTAAACTCCCCAAGGCTAAAAACATAAGCGCGTACGAGACCCTTTCGTAGAAGGATACTCCCCTTTTTCTTCCTATCCAAAAAAGAATCGCAGCTTCTCCAGCCCACAATAATGTGACCCAATTACCATCCAACTGTACCGGGACTGCCATTGTAATAAACACCAAACCCAATCCCACAATTAAATAAAATAAATTACGGTCAGCCAGCCTTTGCTGATATATGACCACGCCAATCAAAAAATGAATCATGGCATTCATTACGGTGAATAATCCTAACAATTGTTTCCCTTCCACTCCATCATTTAAAACAGAATATCCAAGTCCATAAAAAATAAATGCATTGGCGAGGATCAGCAAAATATCTTCTGTTCCAAATTTCTCCTGATGGCGCAATTTGTACACCACGAATATCAGATAAAATGTAGCGAAATGGATAAGAAGAAAGATCCAGAACACCCCATAATGTTCGTTTACTTGATAGCGGGCAGCATACCATGCAATAAAGATGCACCAAGTCAATAAAAATGAAGAGTAATAAAGTGATTTCCAATATTTCTTTATGGCCAGAAACAGTATGCCTATATTAATGATAGACATATAACTGAACAAAATAGTAACGTTTCCAGATCCCTGACTCAGCAAGAAGGGGACAGCATATGCTCCCACTAGACCGATGTGGGCGATGACCTGCCGATTGTATCGAATGGCTGTCAGCACTGTAAAAACAGTAAATACCACCATCATCATAAATGTCACTACGCGTGGAATAAGGCCGTAAAAACTGTATGCTGCAAAAGTCATAAAATACAGGATGGCAATAGCTCCGCTTACAAGTACAGCACTGAAGTCTGTGTAGCTTTTCTTTAGCTTTATACCCAATCCAAGAAGGCCAAACCCCATCAGATAACCCAGGAGAATTCGTGTGAGAGGGCTAATCAAATCGTGTTCGATGGAATATTTTGCACCGACTGCAACACCAATAACCGTAATGACAATACCAATTTTATTGATGAGGTTTTCGCCAATAAATTTTTCAATATCAGATTTTGATTTGGGAGGATCTGGTGCCCCGGATTTTGAAAATATGCGCTGATCTACAGTGAAGGTCTCGGGGTTTGATAATGGAATCGGAGGGATTAACACCTTTTCAATTTGATCATCTCCCTCTGTAATTAATTGTTCACCGCGGAATTC
>JAYUXX010000359.1:0-3631 GCA_043752765.1 Saprospiraceae bacterium
ATTTCCATTTCCTGAACTCGTAATGCTTCCTGGATGGCCTGCAGTTGATCTTCTTTCATTCTATAATGGTCAATCATCCCTTCGCCACGTAATTTCTGACCCTCACGGTATAACTGCTCACTATTTTCTTTCAATTCCTCTTGGTGGGCACGAAGCTCCTCTTGCCATTGTTCGGAATTTTCATTCCATTCCTGTTTCCATTCTTCTGACATTTCCTTCCATTGTTCTCCTTGTTTCTTCCACTCCTCAGCGTCTAACATAAATTCTTCAAGGGCTAAAGCAGGCATATAGGATTGCCATTGAGAGCCCGGAGTTATAATCACGGATGAATCTCCATTGTCATCGATTATAATAATTTTTGAATGGAAATCTCCCATACTATCATTCAGGAATTTATAATTGAATCCTTCACCTGTTACGATTTTGCCATTATCTATTAAGTATTTTAATTCCATTTCCATCATAGGAGCCATTGAATTCATAGAAGGCATTGAGTGCATTGGCGGCATGGCGGGCATAGCTGGCATTCCAGGCATTGGAGGCATGGCTGGCATCTCAAAATTAAAACCTTCCATTGAGGGAGGAGCTTCCATGGCTCCAAATAGTTCGTCTATAATGCCTTCATACTCGTCAAAGCTAGAGGGGGCAATTTCTTTTCCATCAATTTCGAGCTCTTTAATTTCTCCATTTTCTACTTCAATATTAATTTCCTGATTTTCAGTTTTCTTATGAATGCGATATGTGCCTTCTGTTGGTATCGTATCTGTAGTGGGTTCAATAAGTGAAATCAAATCTTTAAAAGAACTTCCCGTCATATCTTGGTTTTCTTTGTTTGTATTTCCTGTTACTGTGAATGCGAGAAAGCATAGGGAGCAGAGACTAAGGAGCACTGTCTTTTCCATTTGATTGTGATTTTTATAAGGTATGTGAAGAATGCGTTGAATGCGTGCGAGCATAGCACCTTTGCGTGATGTAAAACCGATTGCGAGTGAAGGACCATGTGCGACCTGCATTTCCTGAACTGTCAGAAGTGCTTTTGCATATCCCAGATGATCGCCACACCATGAGATGGCAAGATCATCTGCACGATTTTCTCTTTCTGACCTCACTACGCCTGAAATCCACCATGTTACCGGATGGTAATAGAATAGTGTTTCGATAAAAGATTGAATGAGGTTAGATAAATAATCTCTTCTGACAATGTGAGCAAGTTCGTGGGTCAATATGGCTTCGACTTCTCCAGGCGTCAGTTGATTTATTATACCGATTGGGAAGAGTATCAATGGTTTTAAGTGGCCGATTGTAACAGGTGATGAAACATGTCCGCTTTCTGTAGCTACCGGGTTAATTTTTAAATGCAGGCGATGAATGATATCATCAAGTGTTCCCTGAATGTCCGGAGACAGAAGTGCTGTTGATCGAATGTGACTTACCCATCCTAAACTGAATAGGAGGCGAATCATCAATATCAAAACTCCTCCCAACCAAATCGTCAACATCATAGGCATATTTGATTCGAGCCAAATTGTCAATTGGTCGACCAATGTTTCGCTGGACGTTGATTTCATGAGCAATACATTTCCTGTAACCTCTGTGATTTGCTTTGCACCGGGTAGCATAATAATGAAGGTGGACAAAGCCATGATTACAATTAACCAGATGGCCATAGTGGAAATGGTATAGCGGACATGAGCACTACGTCCCGGTATCAGCCTTAACACTACATATAACAAAAGTCCTGTGACTGCAATTTGCCAGAGGGAGTGGACGAATGTCCAACCTAAGGTCTGTAACCAATCGGATTGCATCCATTGAGCGGAGAAGTTCATGATGGTTTATTTTTTTCAAGTTGATCAATAAGTGCTTTGATTTTCGCGAGTTCGTCAGGTGTTGTTTTATGATTGCCGAGTAGTTGAAGGGCTAGCTTGGAAGCGGAGCCTTTGTAAGCGGCATCTAAAAAACGATCGAGTAATGCAGACTGTATTTTGCCTTCACGCACTGCTGAAGAATATACATGTGTGCGTTGTGAATCATCCCGTTTCAACAATCCCTTTTCGAACATGATCTGCATGATCTTGAGAGTTGTCGTGTATCCTATTGACTTATCCTGTTCATGGCTGAGCAGGTCGTTAATTTCCCTTACTGTAGAAGGTCCATTTTTCCATAAGATCTGGAGGATTTCTAGTTCTCCGTCTGTGGGTCGTATTTCGTTTACCATAAGTTTGTGTACGAAGTGTTTCGTACACAATAATAGGTATCAGATCTGGATATGTACGAGGAGTTTCGTATTTTAATAAAATCTTAACATTCCAGATTTAGAAAGCTTGTCTACGGAAATTAGCGCCAGCGCTTGTTTAGAACTCTAATTCAATCCCGTTGCTAAAGGAATAGGTGTTTAAGGGAACTCCTTCCGGTGGCCTGGAATCAAAGGCATATTTAAAGGAAGCATTTAGATTAAGTTTTTTGGTGATCCCCAGCACGAGCGTTGACTCATTACTTAACCGGTAGTCTCTGGCATCTTTTAATAAGGGTTGTACATAGAGCGTACTGACAAATGAGACGGTTTCGGCTGGTGTCAGGGTAAAACTGAAATAGCTACTTGCCCTGTGATCTTTATGATAGACTAATGGATCTAGTAATTCTTCATATTCATACATGTAGGCGACACCGAGATAAAATCGCGCCTGATCGAATTGCGTGAGTTTGAATCTGGGACCTGTGCCCAATAAGATCCGTTTGTCGATTTTAGTAAGCGAATTATATTGTATTTGTGTGAATACTTCCCATCGGATTGCCTTCCCGATTTTACGGTTATATCGCAAATGTCCGAAGCCTGTATTTGAAAACTTTTCACTGGCTGATTTGATGAGACTTAGTTCTGTGATCAGCAACCAAAGGTCATTTGTGGATCTCGACTTATATTCCAATAAGGTCCTTGCGGAAACGGAAAGAATGGATTTTGTGGATTTCGATCCTGAAAAACTTCCGGCAGCATGGCCGAACCAACCACTTGTATCTGTGGAAATCCGTTGTCTTTCGATATTGACAATCTGCGCGCTGGCTGAAACAGAACAAAGTAGCCACAATGCCGGAATTATCAAACGTATTGGTTTGAAGTTGTACATAATGGAAAATTAGCAAAAGTTGTTCCAAGGTTCATCTCGTAACCACAGAAAGGAATTATAAACCAAGAGCAGCATGTCTTATTTTCAACCTATGAAAACAGATCACATCGTATAACATTTAGAATGTAACCGAATTGTATTTTAATCAATGCTTACAGGTATGGATCCTGAAGAATATTCATTCAGGCCTGAAAAAGATTCCTGGACCATCCTTGAAATTCTTTGTCACTTATTAGATGAAGAACGAGAGGATTTCAGAACGCGTGTGAAGAATACGCTTACCACACCTTTGAAACAACCGCCGTCTATTGATCCTACGGGATGGGTAATCAGCAGAAACTATGCTCAGCAGGTTTTTTCAGAAAGGCTCGAAGCTTTTCTTACAGAAAGACGATCCTCCATCAAATGGTTAAAGACTGTAGAGAATTCTCCCTGGAAAAACAAATATGTACATCCTGAAGCTGGCGAGATGACTGCTTATTCATTGTTAGCCAACTGGCTTGCCC
>JAYUXX010000360.1:0-8789 GCA_043752765.1 Saprospiraceae bacterium
GCAGGCACGGGTTATCAATGGTCGTCGGGGCAAACAGAACAATCAATTAATGTGACTGAAACAGGTCAGTATTTTGCAGCAGTGCAGGGATTCTGCAAATCATTACAATCGGACACAATCAGTTTAAATTTCCTTGTGCCTGAAGCACCAGTTACGGAAAATGATACTTTTAAATTGGGTGAATCAGCAAATCTCATGGCTTCAGGTGACAATATAGTGTGGACAGCTGATCCTTTTGGCATTTACTTGCTTGGAACCGGACCGGATTTGCAATTAAACAATCTCACAAAGACGACAACATTTTATGCTCACACTGTCGTTCCTTTAGAAGGCCAGGACTTCCAGCTTGGACCGATCACCCAACAAGGAAATACAAAATATAATGCCGCCTTCGTGAATGGTGGATTAATATTTGAAGTTCTGGAACCTATTTTTCTGGAATCGTTTACGGTTTATACAGATTCTGCAGGGACGCGAAGTATTCAATTCAGTTATTATGGTGATTTATTCTATGAACATCAGGTCGACCTTGACTCGGGTGCAACTGAAATCCTTTTAAATCTTTCGTTACCCGTTGGTGAATATACAGTCGGAACAAACACTGATATAAATAATCAGGTTTTTGGGGAGAGTAGTCCATATTTATGGAGGTCATCAGAGGATGTACTCTATCCGTATGAAATCTCAGGTGTTGTTTCCATCACAAACTCAACTTTTGGAGAAGACTTCTATTATTATTTTTACAACTGGAAAGTTTCTACGGAGGACCGATATTGCTCTTCAGCATATGTTCCTGCCACGGCTGTTTTGGATATGGGAGTTGGTATTCATGATCCGATTGCTGATCATTATTTCCAATTATTTCCAAATCCTACAAATGGTTTAACTCAATTGCTGATAACCACAGAACTTCCGGTTGAATTGGAATTAACAAATTTGTACGGTAATATTTTAAATTCCAAAACAAATGTGATAGGGAATTATACATTTGATCTGACACCATTTCCTGCAGGAATTTTTATTCTTAGATTAAAACATGATGGTCGCATGTATACAAAAAGGATCGTCAAATTATAGAACCACATAAGGTCGCACTGCAATCATTTTCCGGTTGGCATAGAATATAAAATAATACATTCCTGGAATGATTTGGGAAGGAAGCGTGATGGATTCAACTATTGCTCCTGACTGAAGTACATTCCCATTGACATCAACGAATTTATATTCGATGTTTTCTGATTTTCCTGAAGGGACTTCAAGTATCACAGAAGTTCCGCTTCCCGGATTTGGAAGAATATTAATTTCAAAGGTCTCAGGATTATCATAGATGGCAGTTGTGGAAAGATCAATTGAAGCAATTGACAAATCGTCTATTGTTTCAGCGAAGGTTTCATAACCCTGATACATTGTTTTAAACTGAGAAATCTCAGGGAGTGAATCGCTGCTAAACAAATCATCCATCCATCTTGATGGAAAGGTGTGGTATTTAAAAGTAACTTCCAGATTAGCCATTCCTTTTTGACCATTCAGGGGGATTCGATATTGAATGTTGTCGCCTCCGAGGTTGCTCTCTAATCCATACTGAGGATCATCTAATGCACTTCCGTAAACAGCCACCGTATCATAGGTGCTGTGGTTGCGCTTAAATCCTAAAGGCAATAACCGATTATCCTTTAAAGGTCTGTAGGCTGCATTCAACCGGGTAGTCACCTGGCCCTGCAAGTCTGCCATTACCATTTCATAAATCTGAACATCCTCAGCCGACCTGGAAACTTCGTGATGAAATTCATAGGGAAGATCTCGTCCTTCGATATTTCCATCAGCATCCAGAATTCCATTTTTATATATGGTATCATTTCCTGTTTCCAAAGTCAATACAATCTGAATCCATCCTATCCTGCTTGGATATCCGGAGGGTAGTTTGTGACCTGACTTATTTTTAATGTTCAGATTCACGTAGAGTGTATCATTCTCTACAAGCATGGAAAGGATTTGCAAAGTCGCTGCATTAGCCAGGCTGGCGCGATTATTTGCGATAGACTCCTCCCAGGCATGAGAAGAAGAGCCAGAAGGTAAATTCAGCTCTTCTTTATTTGATTGCATTAGTGTAAGCATTGCTGTGTTTGCGCCGAAAAACTGATGCAAACCATATGGAAATCTTTTTTCAAGCGCCAGTAAATCTGTAGCTATGACCACGCTATCCTCAATAAACGGCATATGACATGATTGGCATTCCTTGCCTTGAGCCGGGTAGGATGAATTCAACCATTCATGATAGGTGGCTTGTTCAACAAAATAGTCACCTGAGGGTATTCCATCCTCATCAAGGGTTTCAGTTATAAGTGTGTGACAGCCTGCACATACTCCGCTACTATAGATGTGATCAGAAAAAACCGGTTCAAAGCCAACATAGATCTGCATGGGACCCTTCACCGGGTTAGGATAAGGTCCATACAATATGCGGTTCGTATCAATCTGAAAATTTCCCGAATGTCCCTTACCCAGACCTTTGGATGGTTGTTGGTGGCACGAACTACAGGAAACACCATCCAGGCCCAGACTATCCATCAGCATTAAATCCATAGAGTAGGGAAGTCCATGAAAATGACTCTGAATGCTTCCAAGTGGGGCATGGCACTTTAGGCAGGTAGTTTCAATAGCCTCCTTTGCCGCAGGAAACAAATTTACCTCATGAGCTACCGTGGCTCTCCAGAAAGGGTCATGAGCAGACAGGCCCATCATACTGATCTGCCAGTCATCATGGATATTTACATCATTTCCTGCCATGTCGACCAGGGATTGCCCAGTCTTGTCAAGTCCATGGCATCCAGCACAATGTGAAGAATGAGCTACTATTTGAACATCTGGAACAGGGTCTCTCCTGGGGTCAAAAAATGTTGAAACCGGTGAAGTCAATCCAAGAAGGATTACAGTAATCCCTAAAAGGAGTAATATGCTGTATTTGATCACAGTGTAAAAATACTTTATTTAGATGTTCAGCTCAATTAAAGGCTGAATTGACTTAGACCCGGAATTGTCATTATTCTTATTAATCGCGTTTTTATAATATTTTAGCAAAGCAATAGCATGAGACACTCAAATTAAAATGGAAAACCAATAATGAAAAAAATTCTCTATCCGACGGATTTCTCCCCGACGGCTGAAAATGCGTTCGTATTTGCTTTACAAATCGCCGATCATCTCGGAGCCTCCATTATCACCCTGCATGCTTTCGATCGTCCGGACGTCAGCAATTTTAATCTGCCGGATACATTAAGAGAAGTATATGACTCTATCGATCTGGATGCCTTTGAAAGTTATGAAGACGAAGTGCCCGTATTAAGAGATATTGCCATCGGTAATGGCTATTATCATGTTCCTATGGTGCATGTATTAGAAGAAGGTGCGCCTGTTTCTGCCATTCTTCGCACAGCCAATAAAAATAAGGCAGACCTCATCGTGATGGGAACCACTGGAGCCGGACAAATGGAAAAACTTTTTTTTGGAACGGTATCCGGAAAAGTTCTTGAAGAAGCACACTGTCCTGTCGTGGTAGTTCCGCAAGCCGCAAAATTCGATGGTTTAATTGACCATATAGCTGTAGCTACTAATTTTACACCTGAGGATGCAACGCTCGTAGAAGCCCTTCGAAAATTCCGTGACACAATGAAATGTCACCTACATATTATTCATGTTGATACGGGTCAAAATGGGACAGCTGACGATCAAATGAAAACATTTTGCGAACCCTGGCAACATGACAAAAACATTACAAAGCATGCCATTTCACACTCGAATATTAACGAAGGTCTGGACACCTTTGTTCGTGAAAAAAATATAGATTTATTGGCTTTGCTTTCTCACAAGCGAACATGGTTTGAAGAACTTTTCCAGACGAACCGGGCGAAGCAATTATCTTTTCAGCATGCCATTCCCATCCTTGTTTATCAGATTGAAAATCTTACATAAACAAACTAATCAGTTTTTGATTTCTCCCTGATAGACTTAAACTCAGAGCCTTCTTTCCAATTAGGCCAAACATTTGAATTAGCTAATTCAACCGCAACGTTCATGTAGAGCTCCGCATCCTGAAGAATTCCACTTACATCGAATGATTCATCGTATTCGTCTGCAGGCTGATGATATCGGGTGGTGCGATACTCATCCATTTTCCCTTTTGCATATTCCTTTCCTTCAGTAATGTGATCAGCACTTCCTTTCGCGTATAATGCCGGAATACCAATTTTTGCAAAATTAAAATGATCGGACCTGAAGAAATATCCTTTCTCCGGTTCCTGGTCGGGGAGAATATATCGTTTTTGTTTTTCTGCCCATCGTAGAGCATATTCATCTAATTCACTTTGTCCGAATCCTATAACAGAAAGATCATTCATCGCGCCCAGTGCAAACATCCCATCCAGGTTGATATTAGCAACCGTTTTGGAAGCCGGGAAAATAGGATGAGATACATAATAAGCTGACCCTAATAAACCTTGCTCTTCTGCTGTAACCCAAAGAAAAACAACACTTCGTTTATTCTTCCCCTTCTTCATCATCGACTCGGCAATAGCCAGAAGGGCAGCTGAGCCACTTGCATTGTCCACTGCACCATTATAAATAGAATCACCATCCACTTTTGCGCCAACCCCAAGGTGATCCCAATGTGCTGAAAAAATGATGTATTCTTCTGGCTGTTCACTCCCGGGTAGCATTGCAATCATATTTTTTGAGACATCACTTCGGATATCATTTTCAATACTTGCAGTTACTTTGAATGGGAGTGGCATTGCCTTAAAAGCAGGTCGCTTTGCTGCCTGCATGGCTCGTTGTAAATTTAAATTGGCGGTTGTAAAAATCTCTTTCGCAGCATCGAGGGAAATCCAACCTTGCATTTGGCAAGGAGAATAGTCAAGGGTTTCCAGATTTAGTTTGGCACCACTTCCTGCTCCCTGTACGACTGCCCATGGATACCCCGCCATTGTACTTTCATGAATAATCATAACTGCCGAGGCACCCTGTCTTGCAGCTTCTTCGTATTTATAGGTCCACCGACCATAATAGGTCATCGTATTACCTTTGAAAAAAGTACTGTCCTCACCACCCAGCCCGGGATCGTTGACAAGTACAAGCGCGGTCTTGCCTTTCATATCAATACCCTCATAATCATTCCAGTTATATTCCGGTGCTACAATACCATAACCACAAAAGACAAGTTCAGAACTATCCAGGTTAATAGACTTCACTGATTGTTGAGTGTAGCCAACATAGTCCTTTCCTAATTGAAGTGCTAATTTGTTTGGGCCGTCCAGCACCATAACACTGGACGGATGTCCGGTAATTTCAACCAAGGGCACATCCTGAAAATAAGATCCATTATTCCCGGGTGTAAGTCCCAATTTTTCAATTTCACTTTGCAGGTAATTCAGTGTTTTTTGTTCTCCCGCGGTAAAGGGTTTTCTTCCCAGAAAATCATCACCGGATAATGCGGCTATATGTCGACGAATGGATTCTTCAGAAATAACCTGATTGCCATTTCCTTTATTTTCTTTGCAGGACAATAGGGTTAAGAAAGCGATAAACAAAACAAGACAAGTCTTCATCATTAGCGTTATTTCTGTTGAAGGTAAAGAAAACTAAAAGCAGTAAATGGATATTACCTTGCGTTTCACAGAATGACATATCAGCAAACCATAGATTTTCTTTTTACCTCCTTACCCATGTATCAACGTGTGGGAGATTCAGCAATTAAAAAAGATCTGACCAACATCAGGAAACTGTGCCAGATGTTACACGAACCACAACTTCAGTTTTCATGCATACATGTGGCAGGAACTAACGGAAAAGGAAGTACCTCTCATATGCTTTCTTCAATTTTTCAAGCTGCTGGTAAAAAGGTGGGACTCTATACGTCTCCCCATTATGTTGATTTTCGGGAGCGGATAAAAGTAAATGGACAACTTATCAGTGAAACTGATGTGATCAGGTTTGTAGAAAAACATAAAACGAAATGGGCAACTATAAAACCATCATTTTTTGAAATTACAGTGGCGATGGCTTTCGATCATTTCCGATCCAGGAAAGTTGACATAGCGATCATTGAAACAGGGCTGGGAGGAAGACTGGATTCTACCAATGTGATTTTACCATTGATGTCGGTAATTACCAATATTGGATATGATCATATGCAGCTGTTAGGTCAAACACTCCCCGAAATTGCAAGCGAAAAAGCAGGAATTATAAAGAAGAATACTCCTGTTGTCATCGGCGAGTGGCATAAGGAAACCAGTCTGGTTTTTAAAAACAAAGCATCAGCAGAAAACGCTCCTATATTTTTTGCCTCCAGACATATCCGTATTAAAAAACATAAAGGTGACCTACTACAATCGTATTTTAATATTCACACAAAATCTGCGCCCTGGTTAGGTGAAATTGTAAGTGATTTGACAGGTCCATACCAACAAAAAAATATTCGTACTGTATTAGAGGCCTGTTGGGTGTGGAACCAGTACTTTCCTCATCAATATTTAACTGATAAAATCATTAAGTCTGGATTGAGAAGTGTGAAACAATCCACAAATATGATTGGAAGATGGATGATTATAAGGAAAGACCCGCTGGTGATCGCGGACGCAGCACATAATATCGACGGAATTAAAAATATTATACCTGAAATATTAAGGGTTCCAGCAGAAACAAAACATTTTGTACTTGGATTTGTCAACGATAAGGATATTAAAAAAATCCTTTCCTTGTTTCCCGTAGACGCTAAGTATTATTGGTGCAGTCCGGATATCCCACGTGGTAAGTCTGCGCAAGAAACGCAACAGGAAGGGGCATCACTTGGGCTTGCAGGACTCGTTTATGAAAGTGTTTTCAAGGCGTATTCAGCTGCTGTTAAATCATCATTGAAGAAGGATTTCATTTTTATAGGAGGTAGCAGTTACGTAGTAGGGGATTTCCTCGCGAAATATGAATGATATTCCCAAGCGACCTAGCAAGCATTCTATTGCCTCTAATCTGGGCATCCCGCGGAACTTCTTATTTTCTTTAAGAAACTGATTTAAAATTGAAAAAGCCCGTAACCAACGTTACAGGCTTTTTCGAAGGGTGGATGGAGGGTTTCGAACCCACGACCTCTAGAACCACAATCTAGCGCTCTAACCAACTGAGCTACAACCACCATGTAAAGATTTCACAGCCTAAGAAGTGAAACGGACATCAAATATAACCGTTTCCTTAATTTGATTCTGGTGATTTTTCCAATTGGAAAGTTCGGGTAACCGGATTAAGAGGAACATTTGCTAATTGACCACCTTTATCTAACAAGCTTAATTTGATAGTATTGTCCCCATCTGGTAGGCCCTCAATAAAATAGGGTTGCCAGGTATCAATCAGGTGTTTTTCACCATTTATGTCTGCTTCTACTTTGTATTCCCCCAGGTCAGTGTTCACCAAGTAGAAGTCGAGCATAACTTTCTTTTTATCATCTCCTGTGTAAAGACCTTTCGGCCTGCTATAGAATAACATAGGGCCCTGGACAGGTTCTGTTTTATCAAAATTCTTATTTTTCACATTAACCTTTAAAGCCTTGCCAGCCGCAGGTGTTTTAAGACTTTCGTGATAAGATCTGGACAGAAATGAAAGGACATAATGTTCTCCATCCGGAATTTCCTGGTCAAAGGAGGAAGTATATTTAGCGATATATGGCTCCGTATCCACGATCAGATGTAAATGCTGCCCCTCAGCGCTATTTGCACACTGTTTAAGTGGCGCATCCGGGGTTTGTTCGCCTAACTTATATGCACCATCCACAATTTGAGCTGTGAATTTTCCACCTTTATAATTAATTGATTGAAGGGAGGCATCCGGAAAATCATGTGATGGGGTAAAGGCTGTAAGTGTATATTTGAGAGCAGGAACAGTTGTAGTTTCTGTTGTGACAGTCTTCTCCTCGATTTTCGGATTATTAGTACAGGCAAACAACATCAGGATTAGCCCTGCAAGAATGGGTAAGATTTTCATTGGATCAACGATTTTAGATTAATGACCGGTTTCTATTTAAGAATGTCTACAAGTTTACACATTTTAATGCTCGGATCACTTTATGTCTATTCCTGAGTCGTCCGAAAATAAAGAATTTGTATTGTCACAAATGGGATCTTTTGAACAATTGTTCAGGAGTCATTATGCATTTGTCTGTAGTGTCGTCTTTAAGTACGTAACTGATAAATCAAAAGTTGAGGATATCGCCCAGGAAATCTTCGCCGAATTATGGGTCAAAAAAGATTCCATACAGATCCATACCTCGCTAGGTGCTTACCTCCGCAGAATGGCCGTAAGCAGGGCACTAAATTATATCCGAGACACCAGGAAATACAATTGGGATGATCTGGATATGACAAACGAATCAACTCAGGAATCACTTTATCAGGACGCTTCAATTATTCTACAACTTGAAGAAGCAGAACTCAAACAAAAGATCGAAGTCGCTATTCAGCAATTGCCTGAAAAATGCCGTATTGTCTTTCTATTAAGCCGTCACGATGAATTGTCCTACGCAGAAATAAGTCGTCAATTAAACATATCCGTAAAAACAGTCGAAAATCAAATAGGGAAAGCATTAAAACTTCTTAGGTTGGCATTGGCTGACAATAGGGGATAACCATATTTAAAGTGTCTAATACTACATATGATGAACGAATCCATTGAAGAAAGAATGGGCAAGTACCTGGCCGGGGAGGCAGGTAAATATGAACGGGAGGCGCTTGACATGGAAATGGAATCGGATC
>JAYUXX010000361.1:0-3619 GCA_043752765.1 Saprospiraceae bacterium
ATAATGCCTAAGATGGGCGAAAGTATTACAGAGGCTACCATCCTTAAATGGCTCAAGAAGCCCGGGGATATGGTGTCTTTAGATGAAACCATTCTTGAGATAGCCACTGACAAGGTGGACAGTGAAATACCTTCACCGGTTGCCGGACGTCTTGAGAAAATCCTTTTTAATGAAAACGATGTCGTCCCTGTAGGTCAGACAATTGCAGTTATTGCAACCGAAGCTAAATCCGGCGATTCAAAAGGAAATGGAGCATCCATTCCCCCTGTACAGGAAAAATCGGCAGCACCGATATCTCAGGCCCAACCTAAGGAACCGGAAAAGGAATCAGTTACTGTACAAACCTCCAAAACTACTCCTGTACCCTACGTACCTGTTCAATCTGGACATACAAGGACTATATCATCTAATGCGGGAGGCCGATTTTATTCTCCTTTAGTGAGGAATATTGCTTCTTCTGAAGGTATTGGCCAGAGCGAACTCGACCAGATCAATGGGTCAGGTCAGGGAGGTAGAGTTACGAAAAGTGATATTCTATCTTATCTCCAGGACAAGTCAGAACCAAAAACACAATCATCACTACCAACCTCAACGCAAACCTCAACGCAAACCTCAACGCAAACTTCAACGCAAACAACTTCGGCCGAAGCAACATCTAAGATTTCGCAACCTGCGGCACCGGATTTACAGACTCCACCGAAAACTATTAAACCAAGTTCAGATGGCGGAATCGAGATTATTGAGATGGACCGTATGCGGAAGCTCATTGCGGAGCATATGGTGCGTTCCAAACACACATCGCCGCACGTCACCTCTTTTGTAGAAGCAGATGTCACTGAAATGGTTTTGTGGCGTGAGAAAGTAAAGGATAATTTTCAAAAGAAATATGGGGAGAAGATTACGTATACACCCATATTTATTGAAGCCATCGTTAAAGCTATCCGCGATTTCCCTATGATCAATGTTTCCGTAGAAGGAGAAAATATCATTTTGAAAAAATTTATCAATATCGGCATGGCCGCCGCTCTACCAAGTGGCAATCTGATAGTGCCTGTGATACGCAATGCAGATGGTTACAATCTGATGGGCCTGACAAAAGCTGTGAATGATCTCGCAAGCAGGGCTCGGTCAAATAAATTAAAGCCGGAAGAAATTCAGGATGGAACATTTACGGTTACGAATGTGGGAACTTTTGGCAACGTCATGGGTACGCCGATCATTTATCAACCTCAGGTGGCTATTATGGCTACTGGTGCCATACGGAAGAAACCAGGTGTCGTAGAAACTCCTTTTGGTGACCTGATCGCTATCAGACATTATATGTTTCTCTCACTTTCTTATGATCATCGCGTCGTGGATGGATTCCTTGGCGGTTCTTTCCTGAGAAAAGTTGCAGATTATCTCGAAACTTTTGATCCGGAACGGCAGATTTAACGTTATAGTGTGACATTGCATAGACCAACCCTCTCCAACACTCAATCAAAAAATTTACTTGCACTCTTGCTGGGCTGCCTGTTATCCCTTAGCGCAGCATCGCAGGGTTCGATAGGGAAATTCCAAAACGAAGGTGACAAACTCTTTGAAGCGGGAAATTTTAGGTCCGCCTTGCAATCGTATCGGCAGGCTGGATTAGAAAGCTCAAAAAACAAGAGCATCCTTCTACGCGTCGGGATTAGCATGTACGAAATCAATGATGTAGATGGGGCAATCCGAATTTTTCAGAATCTGATAAATGAGGGGAAAACTGAACCACTTGTTTTTTTCTACCTGGCTAAAAGTTACCATTCCCGAAAACTTTTCCCTGAAGCTATCACGAATTACAAAAAATTTCTTCAGCGGACGAAAGCAGACGATCCACTGCGTACGTGGGTCAAAGACGAATTGACGCGATGCGCAAATGGGTCAAGGTTAAAGTACGCAGATCAGGAAGCTTATGTCGAAAATGCCGGAACAGGCATAAATACACAGTTTGCAGAATTCGGTGTAAAAAACAGTCCGACTACCATCGATAAAATATATTTTAATTCTAACCGTGATCAAAATGCTTCGGCAAGTATTTCAGTATTCAATACAGATATTTATAGTGCAGCATTAGATAATGGAAGATGGACTTCACCAGTTCCTCTACCTTCCTCAGTAAACTCAAGGTCCTACGAAGAAGTCAGCGGATTCAGTAGTGATGGACAGATTTTATACTACCTGAAGTCTTCAGAAAGGGGATTTAAAATTATGACCGATACCTTTTCGGGACAGGAAGGCATCGTTTATAATGGAATTTTTGATGGCCCTTCGGATCCTGGTTCAGGTGGTAACGACATTACTTTTTTCAATGACAGTATATGTTTATTTTCTTCTGACCGGCCAGGCGGGTTTGGTGGATATGACTTATACATTTCAATGTTGTCCAATGATAATTGGACACAACCGATAAATCTGGGACCTGCTATTAATACATTCTATAATGAGCGTTTTCCCTTCCTGACACGCAATGGTCAAATGTTGCTTTTCTCATCTGACAATCTGGAAAGCATAGGAGGTTTTGATATTTTCAGAGCTTCCTTTGATCCAATCGAATTGACATGGTCTCTGCCTGAAAATCTTGGTTTGCCAATCAACTCTTCATTAGATGATACGCATATTGTCCTGGCTCCGGATGGAATGACAGCCTTTATCAGCTCGAATCGAAAAGACAGTCATGGTGATTTTGATCTCTACAGAGTATTCTTTAAACAACCTGTCCATGCTCACCAGGAAATTTATTTTGTTCCTACGTTCTACCATTCCATGTTATTAGCCGGTGAAGACAAGGCTTCACCTGAGATTCCGGATCGTCCTTTGGAAGTAAAAGAGTACTTTATTTCACATATCTTCATTGATGAAAACGGTGAAGTACTCACTCCACAAAACACGAAGAAATTAGATCTGCTGGCTAATTTGCTTCTAATCTATCCTCAAATAAAAGCTGAACTCAGCAGCTTTGAGATCCCTTCCGGACAGCGAACTTTTAGCTTATATTTTTCAATTAAAAAAGCTGAACAGGCCGCTGATTATCTGGTGCGTAAAGGTGTTCCCCGTAACAGATTAATTTTAAAAGGGTATGGTTCTTCCTTTCCATTAGCGATTAATCCGGGAGGAATGAATCAGCAGAGTCCCGTGTATATAAAATTAAATCATCGGCTTGAAATTGGTCTGCACAATTTTGAAGACGAACCCGTCATCACTCATCTCGAAAATATTCCCGTTCCTGCTAATCTGCTTGACCCGAAAGGTGGAAAATTCATCGGTCTTAGACATGGAATGTACTACAGTGTGCAAATTGCTTCAGTTTCTCAAATCCTCCAAAACCAAAGTTTAGAGACCGTAGATGAAATGTTCATCGAACTTGATAATGGGCAGGGAAACTACAGGTACATGGCAGGGATGATCTCAACATTTAAAGAATCAGAAGATAAGCTTAATGAAATGATCGCCCTTGGCTTTACGGATGCATTTATAGTACCTTACCTGGATGGAATTCGACTCACCCGCACCGAAATTCCTGGTCTGACTACTGAGTATCCTGATCTCTTGCTTTATCTGGCAAAATCAAATAAATAAATTATATTTCTAATTTCTAGCT
>JAYUXX010000362.1:0-8766 GCA_043752765.1 Saprospiraceae bacterium
CACAACAACCAAACATAAAACGGTAATACTCTTTTGGATATTCATTTTTATACTTTGCATTTAGATAGTCTTTCTAATATATCTGAAATTTTCATTGTAGCGAATCCACAGGCCACATCAGACATGGCATAGGGGATCAGAATACTTTCACCATGTTGCATCCAGCCACATGTGTACAACACATTAGGCACATAACCTTCGCGTTCACTTTCCAGTGGCTCCATTAAGGGACCATCCAATATTGCTATTACTTTTTCCGGCTGATTCAGATCAAGTAATGTAACACCTAGCGAGTATCTTCTCATAGGGCCGACATGGTGGGTGATCATGAGCCATCCTTCGGATGTTTCGATAGGTGAGCCACAATTTCCAACCTGCACCAATTCAAAATCACGTGTTGGCTCCTGAAGAGGTTCTCTATGTTTCCATGTCAAGTGATCATCTGATCGCATGATACAAAGTGATTCTCCACCTTGCCGTGAAAGCATTACATATTGGCCATCAATCTTACGTGGGAAATAAGCCATGCCTTTGTTATCTACCTGGCTACCTTTCAGATCCCTGATCTCGAAATGTTGAAAGTCATTCGTTTGTAGCATCTTAGACCGGATATTTTTGCCATCGTATGCAGTGTATGTACCGAAATAACATACTTCGTCATTCTCTTCAAATCTAACCATACGTAAATCTTCCATACCCATGGATTCGCTTTTTGCCTGTGGAAATATAACTCTTTCAGGCAGCGGGATTTCAGGCTCAAAATGAATATTATAATGATCATCATCGCCATCCGGCGGAAGTGTTTTCGTTCCCGATGTTCGCCATGGACCTTGCGGTGTGAAGTTTATATTGTTCTCACCATCAATGATGCCTTCCATAAAACCAATGGATGAAATATGGCCTTCTCCCACCGATCTTAGGGTCATGACGAACCGTGTTTCGCCTGACGATAATCCACTCTGATCCGGATGAGGTACTATGGAAGGATTAAACAAAGCCGCAGCTTCAACTGAATATTCTTTAGAGAGGAAAGAGCCGAAAACAAGTTTCTGTTTTTCGGATAAGTGCACATTCTTTGACAACGTTTGCAATCCACTATCTGCATTTGCAAGGAGAGTCTCATTAAACTTTCGATGTCGGTGTTGAAAAAGTTTTTGTGTATCTGTATGAAGTTTTTCTGCTTCAGGATCTGACAAGGTTTGAGAAAATTCTGCGAACCTTGTAAGCCGATTTGATTCCGCTACAGGTTCGAGATAAAGAAGGATGACCTTCCTGGGGTCTGCATCAAAATGGACGGGTAGTCTTTGAATTGTCATAAGATGATAGTTTGTTTGTTTATTCTTTCTGGCCGGATGCAGCCATACTTTGAATAAAATATTTTTGAAAAATCAGGTATGCGATAATAATAGGTGTGGCTAATAAGGTTGCGCTCGCGAGCTTCATCCCGATCTGCCCGAGTGATCTTCCTCCGACTGCAAACAAGGTGACCAGCTGGGGCATCGTCATCAGTTTTTCATCCCGGATGACAATGATCGGCCAAAGCACATCATTCCATGTGGTCATGAACGTAATGATGCCGACAGTAATCAGTGTAGGTACAGATACGGGCCAGAGTACCTGGAAAAGAATACGGAATTCATTACATCCATCGATGCGCGCAGCGTCAATCAAGTCCTGTGGTATTGAAAGAAAGTGTTGCCGGAATAAAAGAATAGCAAATGCATTTAATATCCCTGGTATAATGAGTGCTGCAAAAGAATTAGTCCATCCAAATTTCACCATCAGGATATAATTTGGAATCAATGTGATCTGAAATGGAAGCGTCATAGTAAATATGATCAGGTAGAATATCAGATTTCTCCCCTTGAACTGATGGCGCGCTAATGCATATCCTACCATTGACCCGAAGACTAATACACCAAACGTTACGATGACTGAGACCACTACACTATTGAGCAGCGAACGGAGGATGGGTATGCTTTCAAAAAGTTTTATGTAATGGCTGAGTGTAAAATTCACTGGCCAGAATGTAATTTGAGTAATGCTTCTTTCTTCTGTAAACGATGCACTCACCATCCAGATGAATGGATATAAAAACGCAAAAGCTGCCAGGGTTAAGAGAATATATAAGATGATTTTTTTCATGGCTTGTTTTTTTCAATGACTTTGCGCTGAATAAATACCACGAATAGAATCAACAATGCGAACACCAATCCCAAGGTAGCTGCATAGCCCATGTGATAATAAAAGAAACCTTGCTTGTAAATATATAATACCGAGGATAACGTGCTATTTAATGGCCCTCCTCCAGTCATCACATATGGTTCAATGAATAATGAAAATCCACCAATTGTAGAAAGGATAATAACCATGACAACTGTTGGATTGATCACAGGAATTGTGATATGCCAGAATTGTTGCCACTTGGTAGCTCCTTCGAGATCGGCAGCCTCATAAAGCGATTTAGGAACGGATTGTAAACCAACTAGAAACAGGATAATATATAAACCCACGTTTTTCCAGGTGGCCATTATTGCGATTGAGGGCATGGCCCACATCGGATCAATAAGCCAACCTATTTTTTCAAAACCAAGTGACATTAACAATGTGTTAATAGTTCCTAATTCATAACCGTAAAGTTGTTGCCATAAAATGGTGATGACCACACCGGATACAACGACGGGCATAAAAAACGAACCTCTAAAAAAAGCTCTGAACCAAATCTTTTGATTCAATATCACAGCGAGTCCGAGCGAAATTGCGATTTGAAGTGGGATGTGTATGGCAAGGAAAACTAAGGTATTCTTCATCGACTTTATGAAAAACTGATCCTGTACCAGTTTTTCATAATTGGAGAACCCAATGAATTTCATGGGGCCAATAATATTCCATTCATGAAAAGTCAAAAACAACGAAAAGGCAACCGGAAACAAAACAAATACAAATACATGTAGTATGTAGGGCGATACCAATATGTATGAGTTGAGCTTATTCTGTTTCATAAAAAATATTCAACTAATCGAGGTAAAGCAAGTCTACTGCTTTGGCAGCAGCGTTGATAGCTTCCCGTGGATCTTTTTTTCCATATACTACACACGCTTCGTATTCCTGTGAAATCAAATCCAGTACTTCTTTCATAAATTGATGACTATCAATACCCCGAACAAATTGCGCTTGCTGTGCAAATGGAATCAATCTTGGATGAGCTGTGTAGTAATCCAAAAAAATGGGATTTGTGTTAATGTCTTTTCGTCTCGGAAATTGTCCTGCCATCTCCAGGAACGTTTTATCAGCTTCTGCGGTCAGCATGGTTTTGAGAAATCGCCAGGCAGCCTGAGGATCTGAACATGTATTGAATATCACAATATTTTTAGGATCTCCATAGGAATAAGCCGGAGTTGACATCGCCTGTGGTAGTGGTACTGCATGAAATGCAAACTCAAATCCTTCAGGTTTGAAGCGATCATTAAATTCAATGGTCCAGGGTCCTGTAAAAGTGGACGCTACCCTGCTTGCGAGAAATGGATCGCTTTGTCCTTTCAATTGTTCGCGTGGGAAATAGCCTTGCGTATAGAGTTGTTGTAAAAAAGCAAATACAGCAACTCCATGTTCATTATTAAATACAGCTTTTCCATTTTCAACTAAGGGAGCTCCGCCGGATGCAGCATAATATAAGGGAAGGAAATTAAAAAAGCGTTGCCACCAGATTGCATGCACTTCACTGATGCCCAACATTTGATTCCTGGCTTTAAGTTTAGCACCTGCCTCGAGGTAAGAGGCATAATCTTTAGGTACACCCTGAATGCCCGCCTCTTCGAACATTTTCGGATTGTACATCATCATGATCGGATTCACTTTCCATGGAATCTGGTAGATGTGCCCATCCTGTGACCTAACTTCTTCTATGACGCTGCTATCACAGCGTGCATACATGAATTCCATAAATCCGTCTAAGGAATCAAGTGCAATCAATACACCACTGCGTGCAAAGTCCTCTACATCTCCCTGCCACATATTGGCGTAGATATCAGGGGTAGTCTTTCCAACTACAGCTGCAAGTATAACTTCTTCACTTGACTGACCTTCGGGAACGGGTTGAAAAATAACCGGTTTATCCCCTGTTGCATTCCACTGTTCAATATACTTTTCTGCAAATTTAATCTCAGGAGAGTTGCTGGATGACCAATACACGAGCGAGTTTCGCTCATCGTCACGGTTGCTACATGAAATAAGCGAAAGAAGTATTAAACAAGAACAGAATATCTGTTTGCCAAAAGACATATTCGAATGCTTCAATCAGTGAAAAGGATTGATCAATTTTTATGAGCGAACAACACGGGTGCTATACGCAGATGGTTTATCAACCAATATGTTATGGGTGCCGGGAGGGATAAACTGCCCCGGTGTAATTTGTTTGTTCCAATCAAATTTGCTTTTTTCCTGAAACAATTTTCGGAATCGCATCGGATTACATTGATGCATTTCTTTAAACTGCCGGTTAAAATTTGCCATGTTATTAAAACCCGATAGAAAAGCAATCCGGCTGATCTGATCATCCGATTCAATCAATAATTTACACGCATGATCGATCCGCATCGCAATCAGATAATCTGAAAAACTTCTGTGTGTGGCCTTTTTAAAAAAATGACTGAACGCTGAGTCCCCGAGATTCAATTCCATTGCTACATCGGACATTTTTAATCCGCTTTCGTGAAAATGTTTTCGGATATACTGATACGCCGCATGTAATCGTTTGCTATTGACCTGAACCGGATTGACATTAAATCCTTCACTGGCAAGCCATTCAAATTCATTGGATTTGGATAAAAGATCCAGGATCATCAAAAATTCAGTTGCACTTTCAATCCCCGACTTACCGGTCAGTTTTTGTATCCTGAGTTTTGCCTGCTTTACTGTCTGCCCCGAAAACCTGATACCTCTTCCTGAGCTTATGAGTAATTGCTGAATCCCGGAAAATGGTTTTTTATTTAAAAAAGCCTTGTCAAATAAATGCATATCAAATTGAATCGTAATCACCCGGCATGGATGAGAAGCTGACCCTTGCTGGACTGCATCGTCCCACTTATGAAATAAATAAGGACCGATTAAGACCAGGTCATCTTCTTTATATAGCTGTGTCGAATCCCCTACGATTCGGGTTCCTGCACTGCCCGTCACTAAAGTCAATTCAAATTCCGGGTGATTGTGAATAGGATACTCGAAACCTTTGTTGACCGAGTCCAGCAGCACAAATAAGTCACTCCCTGTGACCGGAGTGATTTCCTGATATACTTTCATAATATTAACAAGGATTAAAATCTGATTGATCAGTATTTCATAAAAATACCAATCTTTTCATTTAAAGTACCAATTCACTCTTTTGGTTATTCATACTTTCACGCACCTATCCCATGCATTATCACTGGATTCTTTACAATTAGATTACGGGTTTAATAGCTTTTTAAATCATTCCTGCATGGCAGAAACACTATTTAAAATGTCGAAAACGATTTTGACCTGCACCCTGGTGCTCCTGAGTTATTTTGCCTCTTCTCAGACTATAATGGTCTCAGGCTCAGTGACTTCAGATGAAGATAAATTGCCTCTGATCGGGGTAAGTGTTGCGGTCAAAGGGACACAATTAGGAACGTCCACTGACCTCAATGGATTATTTTCCCTGGAGGTGGCACCCGACGCCGTCTTGCAATTTAATTACACAGGATTTCAATCGGTTGAGGTTCCTGTAAAGGGGCAAACCCTCCTCGACGTTTCGCTCAAGACAGATGAGCAGATACTGGAAGATGTAGTGGTTGTAGGGTATAAAAAGGAAATAAAAAGCAATGTATCGAGCTCTATATCCTCAATCAAAGCCAAGGATATCGAGCATCTTCCCTTATTGGGCATAGACCAGGCTTTACAGGGTCAGGCTGCCGGGGTACAGATCACACAAGCCACGGGTGCTCCCGGGGACGACATTGCGGTTAGAATCCGGGGTGCAGGTACTCTCGGAAATAATAATCCCCTCTACGTTATAGATGGGGTCCCGACCACCGGGAATATCAACATGTTTGCTATCAGCGATATCGAATCCATTGAAGTGCTGAAGGATGGCGCTTCTGCGTCTATATACGGTGCCCGTTCAGCCAATGGAGTCATTGTCATCACTACCAAAAAAGGAAAGAGTGGGGCACCCGTATTTAATTTTGATACGTATTATGGTATCCAGGAAGCCAACCGCCTCCCCGAATTACTCAACAAGACCGAATTTCTGACGCTTCGCAATGAAGCGATCACCAATTCAAACCTGTTGCGGGATCCGATCCGTCAACTGGACACATATGATCCTGCCATCCTTGATACGCTCGATGATGTAGATTGGTTAAGTGAAGTATTCCGTACTGCACCAACTCAAAGGCACTCTCTGTCTGCATCAGGCGGTGGTGATAACAGCAGTTTTTATATTCTCGGTGAATACTTTAACCAGGAGGGTGTTTTCAAAAAACAAGGTTTTGATAAGTACCTGTTGCGTTTTAATGGAGACCTCGGAAGTAAAAAATTTAAACTGGGAAATAACATCTCTATATCCTACACCGATAGAGATGTGATTGGAAGTTCAGGTGATGGCGCGGGACCCGGCAATGAATTAAGTGGTATTCGTTATGCGTTGATAGCCTCTCCCGTCTTCCCTATTCGTGATAATAACGGAAAATTAATTCCGACTTCTTCCACGCTTGGTGATCCTACACTTTTTGGCGATGGGAATGCAAATCCATTAGCATTCATTGAGGCAACAAACTGGAATATTCAACGCTACCGTTTATTTGGAAATGTATTTGCTGAATTTAATATCCTGGAAAATCTGAAGTTTAGAACCAATGTAGGAGCTGATCTTTTATTCCAAAATGAAACCATCTTCAAGGAGCGACTTTCGGTTGCAATTTATGATCCTACTTCGCTTACCAGAGGAACTGTAACAGATCGAAATCTGATCTGGAATAATACACTTGATTACACTACATCGTTTGGAGCCCTTGATCATCACACTATCAGTGTACTGTTAGGAATGGAGGCGATTGATAACCGAACTGATTTCCTAGGAGCATCGGCTAGAAATTTCTTTAGCACAAATCCTAATTTTCAATTTATTGACAACAGTGTCACACAGGAAGTTGGGGATATTGATGCTTCGGGAGTGGCTACTGAATGGGGCTTGCTTTCTTATTTTGCACAATTAGGTTACAATTATAAAAACCGATATATCCTCAATGCATCTATTCGTCGTGATGGATCTTCCAGGTTCGGAGAAGGAAACAGATGGGGAAATTTCCCGGCGTTATCTGCTGCATGGAATATTTCAGAAGAACCATTCTTCGATAATGTAAACACAATTTCACATCTCAAATTAAGAGCAAGCTGGGGACAATTGGGGAACCAGGAGATCGGAATTTATCCATTCAGTTCCTTAGTGGAAACAGGGATCATTGTGTATCCATTCGGTGAGCAAATCGCTACGGGAGCTCAGGTTTTGGAAACCGGTAATTCAAATATCAAATGGGAAACAACTACGCAGACTGACTTCGGTATGGAGTTGAGTCTTCTAGAGGATAAAATATCATTCACTACAGATTATTATGTCAAGCGCACTGAAGATATACTCGTCAGGGTGCCACTGCCGCAAACGGCCGGATCAGTAAATCCTCCGTTCGTCAATGCAGGTACTGTTGAAAACAAAGGAGTAGAATTTTCTCTGACGTTCCGAAGTAATGCAGGTAAGCTTCGTTATGATATCGGTGCCAATCTTGCAACCGTTAAAAATGAAGTGATATCAATAGCAGGGACTGAACCATTATTAGGTGGGTTTGGACTATCGGATGGACCGATTACGCGCACGGAGCCGGGGTTTCCGCTTGGTTCTTTTTATATGTATAAGATGGAAGGAATTTTTCAAACACAGGAAGAGATCGATGGCAGTGCTTTTCAAAATGATGATACACGACCTGGTGATATTCGATTTGCAGATTTGAATGGTGATAATGTCATCGATGATAAAGACAGAGCTCATCTTGGTAATCCTTTTCCAGACTTCACTTATGGTTTAAACTTTAGTCTGCGATACAAAAATTTTGATTTGTCAACATTAGTTCAGGGCGTCCAGGGAAATGATGTGTATTTTCTATTTGGAAATTTTGCCTATGAAACACAACTGCGCGGATTTAATAGTTATAAAGATCTATTGAACCGCTGGACACCTGACAATACCGGTTCGAACATTCCACGTGTAAGTGTTGATGACAGAAATCGGAACCGACGAATTTCTACACGTTTTCTGGAAGATGGGTCATACATGCGTATACGGAATCTTACATTAGGTTATGACTTATCAGGATTCGTGAAGAAAGGATCGATCAAAACATGGCGTGTCTATGTTTCTGCACAAAACCTGTTAACGGTCACTAAATATTCCGGTCTCGATCCTGAAATACAAGCCAACGCAAATGATACGAGAGGCTTTGATGTATCTTCTGACTTAGCTGTTGGAATAGACTGGGGTACTGTACCCGCACCGAGAATATTTTTAGTTGGTATGAATCTCAATTTTTAAAAACATGAAACACAACATACTGAAGTCAATTATCATCATCGGTTGTATCTGGTGTACTGCGTGTAACGGTTTGCTCGACAGAGATCCGTTAGGCCGGTTAGATGCGGATGCATTTTTCAGAACTGCGAATGATGCCGTGCAGGCCGTTAACGCCGCGTATCAAC
>JAYUXX010000363.1:0-8712 GCA_043752765.1 Saprospiraceae bacterium
TGAGTGATGTGATGAGCCTTGGGCGCTCTGCTATCTTCTATCAGCGAATGGTAAAAGTATTGAAAGTGTGTGCTCATATGGATGCTTACATTACGGGTACTGAAGAAAAAGGATTGCTTTTGATGGAGCTCAGGCCTGCTAAGGATATTACATTGGATGAAATGGAAAGCCATTTGTGGAAAGAACTGGCAGGATTACAAGAGAAAGAAATTCCAACTTCGATACTTGAGAAACTGAAAATTAAAAATGAAAGCACCGTTTGTTTTTCAAATGTGAGTGCTGCTCATAAAGCTACCAATCTGGCGTATTATGAATCCCTCGGTGATGCCAACCTTATCAATACTGAAGCCGAAAGAATAGCGGAGGTAACCTCTAAAGATCTTCATCGTGTCGCTAATCTTTTAAGAAAAAATAATGTCAACACATTACGTCTCATTGGTCAACTGAATGGTGAATTACCTGTCCCGCAAGATGACTTCGGTGATGAAGATGAATAAAGTAGACTGATTAATATTTGTATTGAAAATGATCCAATAGTTTTATTGGATTCGTCATTTTGAAATTAGCCTGAAATGAAATTCTTTCATGCCATTGATCACGTTCCACATAGGTAAGGCTTTCCCGGATTTCTTTACTTTCAAGAATTGGGATATAAATTTCAAAAGCATTTTTAATTAAAATAATGGCCAGGCCTGCGCTATAATTGAGGATTGGTTTTCCTGTGATAGCGCTGTTATAAAAAGCACCGTCGATGTAAACATGAAAGACCGGAACCGGCAATGCCATGCTCAGTCCTCCGCCTGCCATCCACTTTTCGGTGATTCCAACATTTGACAAGGTTTTGAGACCAGCATCTTTCATAAAAATTTGTCTTGAAACGTTGCCTGAAGATGCATTACGTCCTAGCAGCCATTCGTCATACATATAGTCGGTTGAAAAATACCCCGTAGAAGATCCACCGTTGAAAGTGAATGATACAGCTGCATCCGGGTTGTCGTACACGGGAAGCCACCCAAGAAAACCATGTATCCAAAGGCCATGTTTTTGATTCTTTCCTCTAAAATGTTGGTCGTAATGAAGATTCAAACGAACGAATCCTTTCCCGGCCTGAACAGAAGCAATTGCAGCATAAGGCTGAATAGCCGTATCAGAAGTCATCTTAAATGATAACTCATGGACACCGTATTGTCTCTTTCGTTCGTAAAAGATTTCGGGTACAGGACCTTCTATAAAAAACTGCTTTATATCAACATATCTATATCCCCACCATTTCGTCACATGTGAATATGGTGATGAAGCTTTCATGCGAAGACCAATAGATGGGGAGAGTCGTTGGAAATAATCTCTATTTGCATAAAAAGCATCCAGATTATAGCCAAAACTACTTCCCGCAAATCCAAATAATACTTTGTCAAATGTATTGTTGTCAACATCAGTGATAAATCTTCCTTCTCCGTAGTACCGAAATTTTTTACTCTCAATACCGTACATAGGAAGTAGCAAAAATTTAAACCTTGGTTGGGGAATCAGGTCTGTGATGATGGCGAGACCTGGCATACCTCCATCGGTGATGTTATATCCAATGATGGGGGTAACAGAAAGCGTGGGTCTCTCGTAGTTTCCTATTTTGGGTATTAAATTTATTCCAGGAATAATCGAGCGAGGTTTGATATTGCCCCACCATTGTTTGTTGGGTGCCATCAAACCATCATAGATCCGGATTTCATCTGCATCGTTTTTAAGTGTGATTAATTTTTCTCCTGTGAATCCGGGAATCCAATATTGACTGAGCTTCTTGTTGTCGAGATATTCTGAAATCAAAACGGGAATTGCGGATGTAGCTTTATTGATAATCGTTACTTCACGCTCGGGCACAAATTTTTTAATCCTGTAATCGACTTCATGCGCATGTTGTAAATATTCGGTAAAAAACCATGAAAGGTTGCACTGGCAAATTTTTTCAAAAGATGACCTGACATCATCACCATTGACATGAGAAAATTTATGTTCGTTAAAATAATTTTTCAACATTGCCTGCATGGTGTCGCGGCCAACCATAGACATCATCATTCGCAAACCTTGTGCAGGAAGGAGATAAGCGCTAAAAATATATTGTTCATTTTGCTGTAAAACCGGTGAGGTAAGAGGAGGATGCAACTTTCCTTTTGATCTCACGATATGTTGCATGGCGTCATAATGTTCCATAGAATGTGAGCTATGTATACTTCGTGGATATACATAATCAGTAGGTGGATTGTAGAAGGTGTGCATGTATTCATTCTCCAAAAAAGAATTAAACCCTTCGTCGAGCCATGGATCTGCGCGCTCGTTATTTGCAAGAATGCCATACAACCATGTGTGTCCAATTTCATGTGCGATCACACGATCGAGAAATTGAGGGTCTGCAGTGTAGCCAATCTGTGCGACCATAGGATATTCCATATATCCTGCCTTGCTGAAGGGTGTGTATACCACTGTCATCTGGGGATAAGGATAAGGACCTAACCAATCGCTATAAAACTTCAGAGCACGTTCTGCATATACAATTGCGGTATCCCAGCTATCATTGAGGAGAGAATCAATGAACATATTTAGGATAACTTTTTGGTTTCCACCTACGTCAATGCTTTTGGTTTCATGTCTGAATGTTGGGCTTGTAAACCAGGCGAAATCGATTACGTTGGATGCCTGATAAGTTCTTTCCACATACTTGCTTTCATGTATTGTTGAAATCAGAGAACCTGTTGCGGCTACATTATAGGATGAGGGTGTCTTGATGGTCACTTCATAGTCGGCGAAATCATTGTAATATTCGCCCAGGTCAAGATAGGGCATGGTATGCCAGCCTTCCTCGTTGTATACTGCAATGTGTGGATACCATTGTGTGAGTTGATAAGAATTGTCTGTTCGGCCGAGTCTTGAAAATGAAACAGGTATTTTTAATGTGTAAGGTGAAGTAATGTGGATGGTTGATCCGGGTGTTAATGGTTGGGAAAGTCTAATCCAGCCGATGTCGATATGTTCAACGTCAGAAAGTAATGTAATCGGCTGATCGGTGGAAGAAAAGTCAAGATCAAATAATCCTCCTCGGTCTTCTTGTTTGGCCCGATGGAAAGTGAGGTCTCCCAGATGCAGTTTTTGTTGGCCGAAGGCCGTATTTTTTTCTTTGTATGCATTGGGCCAAAGGTGAATTGCCAGACTATCCAGGGATTGGTCAGAGAGATTTGTGTAGGTTATAGATATCGTACCTGTGAGTGTGTGTAATGCGGTATCGAGGGTGGATGAGATTTTATAGGTGGGTCGTTGTGCGACTAATGTTGGCACGAATGAGCAGGCGAGAATGAGAATAACACAGATGGTTTTGCAATATGGCATTATTCAAAGATAGGCTTCCGGTGTTAATGCGTGAGGAGCTGTATGGATAAATTGGAATTGATTAAAAATGGTGTAGAAAGGTTATTTGCAAGGTTTATTATTTGCAAAAAGCCTAATTAAAAAAAGTATCTTTAGAGCCTAAGTATTTAATTTTCAAATAAATACAAGTTATAATTATTTAAATACTTACGTATATTTTGAATATACATTTTTCTTCATTTTTAGCCATTTACTATGCTGCGGATGACCTTTGATATTCTCCCAATTCTTCGCAAAGCGAGTGCCGCTATTATGGACATCTACCAGGATGAAAGTAAATTCAAAACCGAACTTAAGGATGACCATAGTCCTTTAACAGAAGCTGACAAACGAGCGAATGCTATCATAGAGGAAGGGCTGAATCAGGCATTTCCTGGCGTGCCAATTATTTCCGAAGAGACCCAACAAGAAACTTTTGAAACGCGAAAACATTACCATCAATATTTCCTGGTTGATCCACTTGATGGTACGAAAGAGTTTATCAAACGCAATGGAGAATTTACTGTCAACATTGCTTATATGGAGGGTAATTCTCCAGCCGGTGGTTTTGTGTATGTACCAGCAACAGGCATGGCTTATATGGCAGAAAAGGGATTAGGTGCTTTTAAAATTGATTTAAATAACCACTCATTGGAATTGCGATCCACGCCCTTTCATTTGTCAGATAACGGAATACATGTAGTGGCTTCCAGAAGCCATCGGGATGTAGAGACTGAAAAGATTATCTCTCAATTGCAACAACCTGAAATCGTTTTTTCCGGCAGTTCCTTAAAATTTTTATTGATAGCTGAAGGCCATGCACATTTTTATCCCCGGCTTGCACCGACGATGGAATGGGATACTGCGGCTGCCCAGTGTATCCTTGAAGAATCCGGAGGAAGTGTGTTAGAATTTCCAAAACTGACCCCTCTCGTCTACAATAAAGAGAACCTTTTAAATCCCTATTTTTTGGCGATCGGATCTTTACTTGATCCCGAATCACTCGTGGACCTTATGATTCAATTTAGACAGCAATAATTCGTTGCAAAAAACCCCTAAATTCATATTGTAATTTTTTGGCATATGTTTTGCACTCTCACCTGTAATATTCCTAGAGAGTCAATATATGAAACTACTTACCTACCTATTGATGGCATGTGTTTGCCTGATGGTCAATTGGGCTTGTACGCCAAGATCATTCTCACCAATCGTAATTCGTCCTGCATCCTGTTCAGATGATGTGCAATTTGCGCAGAGCCCGAGTCTAAGTTATCTGCTCGATTTTGCTGACAAAATGCACAAACCTGTTTTTATAGATTTTTACGCCCCTTGGGTAGAATCTTGTACCCGAATGGATAAACTGGTATTTACGCAGGATGCTCTCGCGAGCTATTTCAATCAGCACTTTGTCAATTATAAAGTAAATGCAGGAGGTGCTGCTCCAGGCCCACAACTTGCTGACATGTATGGTGTGACCGTTTTCCCTACATTCCTATTTGTTGATGGCAAAGGAAAAGTAATGTTGCGTCATGAAGGTCCCGCTACTGCAGGCCAACTTCTTGAGATGGCATCTTATCTGCACGAATCTGTTGAAGAAGAATTATCTCTGGGCACAGAAGATTAGGTAACTCTTTTCAAAAGGCAGATTTCGGAAATACTATTATTCCGATGGCGGAACAGGTCTGAGTTTTTTTACCACAGAACTTCCTACAACTTTAATTAATTCATCGTCCGAAGCTTCCTTCATCTTTTTGACAGAGCCAAAGTGCTTTAATAATTTTTCAGCAGTCTTTTCGCCTACTCCCTTTATTGATGTTAATTCAGTGGTAGTAAAATTTTTACTCCTCGTATTCCGATGAAAAGTAATGGCAAAGCGATGAGCTTCATTTCTGATTTGTTGAATCAACCTTAGCGACTCAGATTTTTTATCAATATACAGTGGGATTGAATCACCCGGGAAATATATTTCTTCCAACTTTTTAGCAATACCGATCACGGTGACCTGATCGTGAATTCCAACAAGAGTTAGTGCCTCCATTGCAGCGCTCAATTGCCCCTTTCCACCATCAATGATAATCAGATCCGGAATTTTTTGATTTTCATCTAACATACGTTTATACCGCCGCTCTACGATCTCTCTCATCGAAGCAAAATCATCAGGACCTTCCACAGTCTTCACATGAAAATGTCTGTAATCTCTTTTTGAAGGTTTGGCATTCCGAAATACAACACATGATGCTACAGGATTTGAACCCTGAATATTACTGTTGTCGAAACACTCAATATGCATGGCCGGAATTTTCATGCGCAAATCCTGTTGCAATTTTCCCAATATCCTTTCAGACGGTGTCTGTTTGATATTGTTCATCTTCTCCCGTTGTTTTTGGAGGAGGAAATATTTTACATTTTTGAGTGAAAGGTCAAGCAGCTCTTTTTTCTCTCCTCGCTGAGGTATCGTCTGTGTAAGACTTGAATCTAACAGTTGTACTTTAAATGGAACAATGATTTCCTCTGTTACACTATTAAACTTTTCACGCAGGCGATCAATCGTGAACGTCAATAATTCCCCTTCATCTTCATTTAGATTTTTCTGAAGTTCCTGAGTGTAACTATTGATAATAGTACCCTGCGCAATCTTAAGGTAATTGACATATGCATGAGTTTCATCTGTAGCAATACTAAATACATCCAGATCTCTCAGTTGCTGACTGACTACCATTGATTTTGCCTGATAGTCTTCGAAAAGATCCAATTTCTCTTTTAGCTGGTGTGCTTTTTCAAATTCCATGTCTGCAGCAAGAACATCCATTTGGCTTTTGAGATGATTAATAACTCCACGAAAATTTCCTTTCAGAATATTTCGAACCTGATCTATTCGTGCATTATACGTTTCTTCTGATTCCAATCCTTCGCACGGTCCCAGACAATTTTTTATATGAAATTCGAGACAAACTTTGTACTTACCTGCAGCAATTGGTTGCGGGTTTAGCGGAAGTGAACATGTTCTAAGGGGGAATAATTTTTTAACGATATCTAAAATCTCTTTGACTTTTGCTTTTGATGTATATGGGCCGAAATACGTAGACCCATCGCGTATCACTCTTCGGGTGAGAAATACCCGGGGGAATCGTTCGTTTTTAATACAGATGTATGAATACGATTTGTCGTCTTTCAGGTTAACATTGTAACGAGGTTGTATTTGTTTTATAAGTGTGTTCTCAAGCAACAATGCATCCTGTTCACTTTCAACTATCGTAAATTCAAAGTGATGGGCATTTCTCACCATTGTGAGTGTCTTGAAATACTGGTGTTTCTTTTCGCCGAAATAAGAGGCAAGGCGGTGTCTTAGGTTTTTTGCTTTACCTACATAAATGACTTTTCCTTCTTCATTGAAGAACCGGTATACACCTGGTTCGGTAGGAATAGAAGATGCTATCGCCTTGTAATCCTCATTAATCATATATCCGTGTCTTCATCTGCTATCATTCCTTTGAGAAGAAACTCAGCAGCTGCGGGATTTGTGGCCAAAGGAATATTGTGAACATCGCACATACGCATCAACATCTGTACATCCGGTTCATGTGGATGTTTGTCAAGTGGATCGCGAAAGAAAAAGACGAAATCAATCTCACCTGTAGCTACTTTAGCAGCTATCTGCGCATCGCCACCTTTTGGGCCGGAAAGATATTTAGTCACTTTAAAGCCTGCTTTCTCGAGAAATGTCCCTGTTGAGGCAGTAGCAGATAGCTGAGTATTTGCGAATAACTCCTTATTCTTCAACAAGAAGGAAACAATATCAGCTTTCTTACCATCATGAGCAATCATCGCTATTCGTATCATACAGCATTCTTTCTATTTTGCATGGCAAATTTCACTAAAATAAAGTTGTCATTAGAATTACCTCTCTTTTACCCGCTATTCCTATGAAATTTATACTAGTTATTGTCTCAATGAGCTTTCACATGCTTTTGTTTTCACAGGATTCTCTGAGAATGCTTGACCATCCTGATTTCCTGATATGGAAGACACTCCAGAACCAACAATTATCATCTGATGGTTCCACTGTCACATATCGCCTCGTGCCGGGAGAAGGTGATCCATCCCTTTTTATTTATTCACAACGTGACAGCACCACACTGGAAATTGGTAGAGTAAGTCAGTCTGGAATTGATTATGATAGCCAGTTTATTTACGGCTTGATTACTCCCTCAAGAGATACATTGCGACTAAAAGAACGCAAGAAAATAGATAAAAAAGAATGGCCTGGTGATACGTTGTTTATTTATAATACCGCTACAAAGGAAACCATTCGAATACCCCAAGCTACTAATTTTAAATCTCCGGAAAAGCTTGGTGGATGGTTAGCTTATACTGTAAAGAAAGATGCTTTTCCCGGAGATACGGCCAGAAATACAAAGAAGGACAAAAAGGAAATAACTCATTTAATCGTTCGCCAATTAGCAACCGGGCAACAGGATACTCTAAAGAATGTAAAGGAATTTGCATGGGCAGAAAAAGCGCCCGTTTTGATTGCTGTCGTTGATACCAAAGATTCATTGGAATCATCGGGTGTTTATCTTTTTAAAGATCATCAATGGACGATTCTCAAAAAACAAAAAGGGGAATATTTTAAAATATCAGTATCTCCTAATGGTAATCGTATTGCATTTATAGCTAATCACGATACGACTAAGTCTCAGATTCCGCCATGGCAATTATACTATGATGACATGCGAAGTGATTCTGCATATTACATTGCGAAAAAAGATAGCAGTAAAGTTGCTCTTCTAAGCCATAACGCCGATTTACGATGGAGCGATGATAATCGCTATTTGTATTATGGCCGAGCTGAAATTCCTTTCGTCAAAGACACTTCTTTGCTTGCAGATGAATCTGTAGATGTAGAAATATGGAAAACGGATGATCCGGTGCTGTATACTATGCAAAACGTAAATAAACCAACTGAAGAAAAGCGAATGTATCAATATGTTTATGACACACAGCTTGGAAAGCACGTGGCTATTAGTTCACCTGCATGGGAATCAGCTGTTTTTACACGTGATAAAAATAATCGGTTTGCTCTTGTCTACACTGAAAAGCCTTATCAACTGGCAACCACATGGTTGGGTGAGGCTGCTAAAGATTTAGCCATCGCAGATATTCAGACCGGCAAAATAACTCCCTTCAAAAAAGAAATGATGACTACCCCCATGATTTCTCCAGGTGGCAAATATGCGTACGGTTTTAGTGAAATTGATACTTCATGGTGGGTGTATCATATTGTAACAGGTGTTCTTTCATTTCTGAACACACGTGGTC
>JAYUXX010000364.1:0-3579 GCA_043752765.1 Saprospiraceae bacterium
AGTAGAGTATTGCAATCGTAATACCGATGACGGTCCACATGATTACATAATCCCATTGATCGGGTCCCACTCCGTGAACCACCCCTTTTAAAATTTTGGGCTGGTTGCGTTCACATACCGGGCAGGCATATATTACGCTTGTACTCAGTAGCAACAGAATCAATGCAATTGTATGCTTTATCTTATTCAACTTCATCTGCCTGGATTTTTATTTTGAGGAAGTCCATAATTTTCTTCACCTCATCTGTTGTTAAAGAATCTGCTGTATTTCCCCATGCTGAACGTTCATAGTTCATGATGGCTGTAACTTCTTTTTCAGTCCATTCCAGGTTGCTGCCAATGGCTGCCATAGCACTGTATTCAGGACGCGCGTCATAACCATTCATAATTATGTCAACATATAATTCTAAATTTTCCCCTATTACAATTGGACTACCTTTCAAAGGAGGGAAAGCTCCTTTTAATCCTTCTCCATTTTCCTGATGACAGTTTTGACAATGTGTGATATAAAGCGCCTTTCCATCTAGTCCTCCTCCATCAGCTACGGCTGTTTTCTCTTCCTTTTCATATAGGAATTTCATAGGCTTTGTTTCTTCAGGTAATGGAGCTTGTTGCAATGATTGCAAATAAGCTATCAGTTGAAGCGCTTCTTTTGTAGCGACCACTTCACCTTCCTGGCCATTCATAAATTGTTTTGGTACATTGACGATGACATCACTCTTCAAAGGATTTTTCTTCACTTCGAAGAGCCAGGGATATGAAGGCATTATAGATTGTTCTACGACAATCCTGGGATTATACATATGCAGCAGATGCCATTCAAAGATTGGCTGTCGGTTGCCTACATCGCTCAGGTCGGGCCCTGTACGTTCAGTGCCCATCAATGTTGCTGTATTCTGCCAAAAACTGGTTCGTGTAATGTGAGCATAATCTGCAGGGATACCGGGGCGACCACCAAACACTTTGTCCATATCTACATTCCGCACCTGCTGTGTATGACATCCTACACAACCTTCTCGTATATAAATGTTCCTTCCGGCTAATGCATCACCAGATAAGGGCTCTGTATCAGGCAGCGGCGAATTGTTACGTTGATTGTGGATGGCCGGCAGAATGGCTGTTAAAAATGTCAATGTCAGGAACAGCATTCCAGCTATCGCATAGAGTCTGCGATGATCGTTAAATACATTCATCGTTATAGGATTATTTCTTTTTGCTTTTCTGAAGCGAGAATTTTATATACTTCCTTATTTACATCAATCACTTCGATTTCTTTTCGTACCATTTTATAAAAATTATAGGCAAAGAAAAAGTGTGATAAAAACATAAGACTACCTCCAATGGCGCGCCATACCCAATAATCAAACATGACCACTACGCTATTTATAAATGGTTGCTGCTCCATCCACATCAATCCTTTCAGCGTGCCGCCTATAGAAAGTGGAACTGCATACAACAACAGGCCTACGAATGCTAACCAGAAATGTGCACCCACAAGATGCTGAGGCGGTTCTTTACCTGTAAGACGCGGAACAATAGCATAAACACCTCCCCATATTGCAAACGTGATGATCCCATAAAAACCAAAATGCGAATGGCCTACAGTGAAATCAGTGAAATGCCATAAGAGATTTGTGAAACGGAATGCTTGCGCCGTTCCCTGCATTGAAACAATCAAATAATATATTACAGCAACCAAAAAGAACGGTAGCGTATAACTATTTGCAACTTTACGCCATTGCCCTTTAAATGTCATTATAAAGTTGATGGACCCTGCTACTACCGGAATGATCATTCCTGCACTACCTACTATGCTGACAGTTTGCAGCCACCATGGAATTGCACTAAAGACAAAGTGATGTGTACCTATCACAGTGTAAAACAGGATGAAACTCCAGAATCCAAGGATTCCCAAACTGTATGCGTAAATCGGTTTGTTGAGTTGCTGTGGAATGAAATAATAGAGTAATCCCAGCGTGAATAAGGTGAACCACATTCCAACTCCCGAGTGCATATAGTAACCTTGAATTATAGTCTCGCCTAATCCGTTTTGCCAGAAAGGTAGATACGCTGTCAAAGCGATGATAATCGTAAATATGAGAGCCGAAATAATAAACCAGTTGGATATATAGATTTCCCTGGTTGTTCTTTTGGCAACGGTCATGAAAAAATTAATTAATGTCAGAATCAGAGCAATCGCAAAGAGTAAAGTAATTGGCCAGATATATTCACGGAATTCTCCTCCACCATTATTGATACCTGCCATCAGGCTAAGTGTGCCAACTATCACCATCATGTTAATGAGAATCAGTCCTATCCAACCCCAACTGATTTTGAAGATTCTGGTGTTGCTCACAGTAGGTACCACATAATATCCGAGTCCAATTAGTCCAAGTGATGCCCAACCCCAGAAGACCATATTGGTATGTACAGGTCGTAAACGACCAAAGCTCAACCAGCTCTGGCTATCAATTTCAGGTGCAATAAATTTGATGCCCACATACTCCCCAATAGTCCCACCAAGTACTAACCAGAAAATAGAACATCCTAAATACCATAAAATAAGTTTTGTGATATCGGGACTCAGCGAAGGACGTGGTGCGGCTTTCTTCTTGACTGCAGTAAAATGGGTTTCATGTTCTGAGTTGACATTTTGAACAATACCGCGTGAGTCTTCCACCATTTCGGTTCCCGACAATAGATTGACCGGTAACTCAAAGTGTTCACTGATCTCCATTTTGCGCATCTCTTCCTCCAATGCAATTCCTCCGTTGTTACGTATTTGCTCAGCAAGGACTTTAGCTTCTTTACGTCTTCTTTTATTTTTGTAGAATTGTAATGTATCGTTGGCTCGAACCAAGGCAAATAAAGCACCAAGGATAATCGGTATAGCGATTAATACAAGTGTTATTATAATACCAGGTTGACTCAATAAGGGCTTTTGCATCGACTCAGCAGTCTGCGCCGAAAGTGGACTTGCGATAGCTGTAAAGAGTAGGACGGTGAGCGTGGAGATGACCGATAAGGAATTCTTCATTTCAATATGATTTTGATCTACAGCCTTGACCCACAATGCTTAACAGCACTATTTCAAAGCATACCCCAAAAGTCCGTAGTTTGATTTTGCCGATTGATGACCACAATCAATGAAACAGCTGATATTGGTAAGTGCTATATCATCTGAGCATCTAATTCCTATCTATTTGCTGCACAATTGGTGATCGTCAGTTTTTTCGGTTACCAAAAGTCACAATTACGGAGGTAAATGAATGATACTTTTGCTTTTTGAGGTAAATCTTGGTTTTTATCTATTGATATTACTCCGAGTGTATCTTTATAGTTAATTCAGCCAGGCTTATGCATGATATGGGAACAACGGACAACATAAGCTCGGATCATTTTAAAGCACTCTTCAAATATGCAACCTTAGGAATTCTGATCACAGATCAGCATGGATGTATTACTGCGATCAATCCATTCTCAATAAAGGAGTTTGGTTATGCTGAAGAGGAATTGTTGGGCCAGAAAATTGAAATCTTAATTCCTTTTCGGTACCATCATAGTCACGAAGAGGATCGC
>JAYUXX010000365.1:0-8685 GCA_043752765.1 Saprospiraceae bacterium
AATGGTCGCTTCGGCTCCGCTCAGTAACCGAGGGAAATATTGCCTGGAGACTGTAGAAATTAATAAGAGCCTATTGTACCAACAAAGCTTCATCAAGTGTTAATCTTCGCGGTCACTGAGCGCAGCCAAAGTGACCATCTGTAGAAAACTGCTGGTCGTTAAACGCATTAATAAATCTAAAACCCAAAATCCAAAATTTAAAACTGTTTGCTAGCTCATCCAGTTCGTCTTCGATTCAGGATTCCATTTCACCGTTGTCTTCTTAAGCTTTGTCCAAAATTCAATTGAGCTTTTTCCGGTGATATCATTAACGCCAAATTTGCTTTCGTTCCAGCCACCAAAAGAAAATGGTTCGCGGGGAACAGGAACTCCTACATTGACACCAATCATTCCTGCGCTTGCTTCTTCCATTACCTTGCGTGCCATGGCACCACTCTGAGTGAAGACGGAAGCTGCATTGCCATAGTTACTTGCATTTTCAATACTGATTGCTTCATCAATGTTTTTCGTGCGAATGATAGCCAGTACAGGACCAAAAACTTCTTCTTTAGCGATGGCCATATCAGCAGTTACATAATCAATCACAGTTGGGCCAACATAGAATCCTTGCTCGTTTCCTTCAACCTTATAATTGCGTCCATCAAGCAAAACCTTTGCACCCGCTTGTTCAGCTTCGGTAATATATTTTTCAATGCGTTCTTTAGCTTCACGACTAATAACACTGCCAAGATTAATTCCCGGAATTACTTTTTTAGCTTCTTCTACAATTTTTAAAATAATCGAATCGATCTGTCCTACAGCTAACATTGCTGATGCTGCCATACATCGCTGACCTGCACAGCCGCTCATACTTGCTGTGATATTTGAAGCAGTCATATCAGGATGAGCATCGGGTAACACGATCAAATGGTTTTTAGCTCCCCCAAGTGCAATACATCTCTTCAAATTGCCAGTGGCTCTGCGATATACAATCCTGGCCACTTTTGTAGAGCCGACAAATGAAACCGCTTCAATATCAGGGTGATCACATATGGCTTCAACAATCGTGCGGTCACCATTCACTACATTGAATACACCATCAGGAAGGCCCGCTTCTTTCAATAATTCGGAAATGCGAATAGCGGAAATGGGTACTTGTTCTGAAGGCTTGAGGATCATGCAATTTCCCAGCGCAATTGCATTGGGTATCGTCCAGTGAGGCACCATATTGGGGAAATTAAACGGTGCAATTGATGCGACGACGCCAAGTGGTTTGTGTTCAACGCGACATTCAACACCGCGGCTAACTTCCAATAATTCACCTGAAATTAATTGGGGCAATGAGCAGGCAAATTCTGTGAGTTCAATACTCTTCTCAACCTCAGCTGTGGCTTCATCAATGGTTTTTCCGTTTTCCTGATGAACAAGCCAGGCGAGTTCTTTCATGTTTTTTTCAAGAAGGATTTTGTATCGGTAAAAAACTTGCACACGCTCTTTTATGGGCATGGAGGACCAAAGAGGGAATGCGGCCTTTGCAGCCCTGACTGCGCTGTCGAGATCTTCTGCGTTGGAGAGGGAGACCTTTGACAAAATCTCACCTGAAAGAGGAGTGATAACATCAAGGGTTGTTTTCGAAAGTGGAATAAATTTCCCGCCAATGAAATTTTTTGTTTCCGGATATTTCTGGGTTAGGGTTTCCATATGGCGTTAAATTATTTGGTCTGTCAAAGATGGGTAAATCGGTAGAAAGCGGGGGCTTGAAATTCGGGGAGGAAATGGAAATGTGGATTATTAAAAACTGTGTATAATTAATTATTATTCAATGAATTAACTGGTAGAATTTCGTCTAAATGTATTGGGTAGAAAACTTAGTCAGAAACGTTGATTCAGCTCCAACTATTTCGATCCAAAATTTAAGCAAGTAAATTAAAAGAAGTGACCCGAGTGAGAATCAAGTGAAGATTTACTATACCGAAGCCCATAAGTCCTATCGCAAAAAAGATGTTCAGCAATCCTTTAAACCTGAAGAAACAAAACCACTACACTTACTCGCCCTTGGCTTCCGCTTTTTCCCCAGCAACTTCCGCCTGATTGATCGCCTGTATTTCCTTGTCAATAAAATACAAACTCTGTGCCCCGTCTCCAATAAGGTTGATCTTATCCAAAATAGTACGCATCAGACTTTCCTCCTCACGCTGCTCAGTCACATACCATTGGAGAAATGCATAGGTGGAATGGTCACTTTCACTGATGGCTAGTTCTACAATCTCATTGATCGATTTCGTCACCCGACGTTCATGCGCCAACGTATCCTCGAATATCGATTTTACATTCGTAAACTCCGATGTGGGTTTCTCAATGGATGGGCTGACAGCTATTGCATCCATCTCCAATAAATAATGAAACAATTTCATCATATGCGTGTGCTCTTCAGCGGACTGACGATACATGAATGCAGCACAACCTTTCATTGATTTATAGTCAAACCATCCAGCCATGGAAAGGTAAAGAAAAGATGCATAGCCTTCCATCGCTACCTGTTCGTTGAGGGCCTGAGACATTTTTTCGCTTAACATCGACTTTTAGATTGATTGAGCCTCTAAGATAGGAGAAAGGATTTAGGACGAAAGACCGAGGACGAAAGAAAATAAGGACGAAGGACGAAAGACGAAAGACCGAGGATGAAAGAAACTAAGGACGAAGGACGAGAATTTAGAAACTAGAAATGAAGAAACCATCGTACGACAACGATCCCGCCTTTTATAAATGTATGATTCGGGATTCTACCCAGAAACGAAAGATGAAGAACAAAAAACTAGAAACTAGAATCTAGAAATTAAAAACAAAAAATGAGAAACTTAAAGCACTAGTCAAACCGTATATCCTTTGTATTCCAACCTTCAGCCATTGTCCTTCTTTCAAAGCAACTTTTAACTTTGCCGGTCGTTTATCAAATACTCCAGAAAACAAGCAGATATTTACAGCGTGAAACACCCAGTTTTTATTCATAATGAAGTGATTATCAAGGATCATGCTATTTTCAAGTCGTACACCAGTACGGACTCCTCCAGCATTTCCCTGCAAACTGAACCCTCACAGATCTATCTTTTTTGTGTAAAACAGGGCCGAATAGGACTTCACGTTTCTTTTATCCCCCACCCTTTGGAATTGGGTTCTTCTGAGGCTATCTTCCTGGCATACCCTAGAGGTGATTGGCAAATTAGTATCCTTCCGGAAGTTGGGACAGAGTTTTATGTGATGCACATGGAAGTGGCTACCCTCCACAAATTAATCAATCCATCATTTGACGAACATCACCTTGAGGCTGCCCCTAAAGTCAACATGCGTGATCTGATGCGGCTCATTCCAGTCAATCCATCGCTGATGAGCTGTTTCGAACAAATCATACACCACAAACTTTCACCTCCTTTCAAACAGATTTTTGAAAAAGCAAAGTTCTTGGAGATTTTTAGTCTCTTAATGGAGTCATCTTTTGGTCAACCCATGGAAGCATGTCCGGTTGCAATGAGCCCTACTATTGAAAACAAACTTCAGCAGGTTCGTCGCCACATCATTGAACATCTGGATGAAACTCCTGACCCCGATAAACTTGCTATCCTTTTCGAACTGCCTCGAAACACATTGCGTGAAGGGTATAAGTATGTGTATGGCAAATCAATCCACCAATTTCATACAGATCACAAGCTTGAGTCAGCTCTTCAAATGCTCAATGAAGGTGAATTGCTTGTAAAAGAAGTGGCCTTCAAAATCGGGTATCATAATCCAAGTCATTTTATTTCTGCATTTAAGAAGAAGTTTGGATATACGCCGAAGCAATATCTCAAGAGAGATCATGTTTCAACGCCAGTGTAAGAAATCTGTTTTCTAATTGGGATTTAGATTTTCGGGATGCCCGATTAAGAGATCCCCGATGCCGGACGTATGAAGTTATAGAAAATTCATCTTATGGGACCATCCATGTAATATCTTTCTCTACTTGAAATTCATTATGTTAAGTTTCTAAAACTTAAGATCCGGATTTCAAAACTGTTGCAGTGGCGGATCAAATGTGGGCAGTTTCAAACTCTCAGGAATTCGGTATTCCATAGTCCACCATCCTTTCTATCTTGTATGCATTACCAACCTTAAATTCATGAGAGTTAATAATAAACTTTTCCTCTGGTCTATCACCGTAGCCTTTGCCGGATTCTTATTTGGATTTGATACAGTGGTCATATCCGGCGCGGATCTGGCATTGCAGACATTATGGCCGCGTGGAGAAGTTTTCCATGGTTTTGTAGTCATGGCTTCTGCATTGTGGGGCACGGTGATCGGAGCCATGTTTGGCAGTATACCTACAGATAAGCTTGGTCGTAAAAAAACTTTATTTTGGATAGGTATACTCTATCTTATTTCAGGTCTCGGATCTGCATTTGCAACCGATCCCTGGTTTTTTGCAATGGCCAGGTTTCTAGGTGGCTTGGCCATTGGGGCTTCCACGATTGCAGCGCCCGCATATATATCAGAGATTGCTCCACCTGACAAAAGAGGCAGGCTTGTGGCCCTGTATCAATTAAATATAGTCCTTGGCATTCTGTTGGCTTTCCTTTCTAATTTTTTATTGAGTGGGATCAGTCAGAGTGATTGGAGGTGGATGATGGGCATCCAGGCGATTCCTGCATTTATCTACACGCTGCTGATTTTGCCTATCCCTGAAAGTCCACGCTGGCTGATCATTCATAAAAATGACAGGACCAGGGCATTGCGCATACTGCAGCAAACAAATCCTTCCGTAGATGCACAAATTGAAATCAATCAGATTGTAGATGAACATGAAAAAACAAAGGATAAGCATGAAACCATCTTTGATAAAAAATTCAGGTTTCCATTAACCCTTGCTTTTTTAATTGCGTTTTTCAATCAGTTTTCCGGCATCAATGCATTCCTTTATTATGCTCCCAGGATATTTGAAATTGCAGGACTTGAAAAAAGTTCTGCATTGCTGAGCAGCATTGGGATCGGATTGACAAACCTCATTTTCACATTTGTGGGCCTGGCCCTGATAGATAGATTAGGCCGACGTCAACTCATGTACCTGGGGTCGATAGGCTACATTATTTCGCTCACGATGATTGCTGTTTCATTTTATCTGGACTGGAAAGGCATGGCTGTACCGGGCTTTCTTTTCTTGTTTATTGCTGCACATGCCATTGGTCAGGGAACTGTTATCTGGGTATTTATTGCCGAAATATTTCCCACTCATTTGCGTGCAAGAGGGCAGGCATTCGGGAGTTCTGTGCATTGGATATTTGCCGCTATTATTCCTTCATTGATGCCTGTGTTGATATCGGGTGTAGGTATCACTTCTGTATTTACTTTATTTGCTGTCATGATGGTGTTTCAATTATTGTTTGTTTGGCGAATGATGCCCGAAACTAAAGGAGTACCATTGGAAGAATTAGAAAAAAAACTGACCATATGAATCTGATACATTTTTCATTTGCAGCGATTTTGATTATCAGTTCAGGCTTATCGTGCAAACCCGCAATTGATAATAAGAAGGAGAGTACAAGCAGTCAGGTATTGTACAAGGAAAAACATCGCCCGCAGTTTCATTTTTCTCCGCCTCAGAAATGGATGAATGATCCGAATGGCATGGTCTATTTTGATGGTGAATATCATTTGTTTTATCAATACTATCCTGATTCGATTGTATGGGGACCGATGCATTGGGGACATGCTGTGAGTACGGATATGGTGCGATGGAAAAATTTACCTATTGCGCTTTATCCCGATTCACTAGGTTATATTTTTTCCGGCAGTGCGGTTGTGGATTGGAAGAATACAAGTGGGTTTGGAAAGAATAGCCTCCCCCCTCTTGTCGCCATTTATACCTATCATGATCCGGTAGGTGTGGATGAAGGAAGAACAAATTTTCAGACACAAGGCATAGCATACAGTCTTGATAAAGGACGTACCTGGGCAAAATATGCCGGTAATCCTGTCATTGGCAATGCAGACAATCTTCGCGATATCCGTGATCCTAAAGTGTTTTGGCATGAAACATCTAAGAAATGGATCATGGTGTTATCCGTGTTTGATCATATCCAATTGTATGGCTCGAAAGATTTAAAATCCTGGACTCATTTGAGTGACTGGGGTAAAGAATATGGTGGTCACGATGGTGTGTGGGAATGTCCTGATTTATTTGAAATGCAGACTAAAGATGGCATGGAAAAGAGATGGGTATTGATCCTGAATATTAATCCCGGAGCACCCCATGGAGGATCCGGTACACAATATTTTATTGGTGATTTTGATGGAATAAATTTCACACTGGATAAGTCATTTATACCCTTGGTTGAAAATAAAAAAGGTGTTTGGCTCGATGATGGTCGCGATAATTACGCAGGTGTGACGTGGTCAGATATCCCTGCTACAGATGGCAGGAGGTTGTTTATGGGATGGATGAGTAACTGGGAATATGCACAAAAAGTACCTACCGAAATCTGGAGGAGTGCAATGACAATTCCACGCGAGCTAACCTTAAAAAAGTCAGGGAATGATTACCGCCTGCTAATGAATCCTGTCAGGGAATTAGAATCACTTCGCTCAAAGTCATATACAATTCCTGCCACCACCATAACGGGCGAACTTGATTTGACATCTCAGCTTCCATTTTCACCCGACCTCCTTGAATTGATACTTGATTTTGAAATACATGATACATCTACTACCAGCATTTCATTAGTTTTTTGGAATAATGCGAATGAAGAATATCGTATCGGTTATGATATTAAAAAGCAACAGTTTTTCAGCGACCGTTCCAAATCAGGAGATCTCTCATTTTCCGAAAAATTTGGAGAAAAAATTTATTCTGTACCTCGTTCACTGAATAATAATGTGTTGCGGATGCATGTATATGTTGATGTAGCCTCTATGGAGCTGTTTGCGGACGATGGAGCAACATGCATGACCGAGATCTTTTTTCCCAGTGAGGATTTTAATCACTTAAAAATCATTTCTAATAATGGTGCCGTAAAGTTGTCAAATGGTGAAGCATTTGCATTGCAGAGCATTTGGAAAAATTGAATTTCTTTTTAGCCCCTAAATTCATTAATCGTAAATTGCCGGAATGAATCAAGATACCATTGTAGCGATATCTACCGGCGAAGGCATTTCTGCTATTGGATTAATTCGTTTGTCGGGAAATTTGGCAATTTCAACAACAGAAAAAGTTTTTAAAGGAGCAATCCTCTCGCGTGTCAAGTCACATACAGCTCACTTTGGAAGAATCATTGACGAGGAAGGGCGGACGCTTGATGAAGTGATGATCGTGGTTTATTTCTCACCAAAATCATATACATCGGAAGATGTTGTGGAAATCAGTTGTCATGGTTCACCCTATATCCTGAAAGAGATCGTTGCGTTGATGGTACGTCAGGGTGCGAGACCAGCGGATCCGGGCGAGTTTACAATGAGAGCTTTTCTAAATGGTCGAATGGATCTTTCGCAGGCTGAAGGTGTGGCTGACCTGATAGCATCTCAGTCCAGAGTTGCACATGATATGGCGATGCAACAAATGCGTGGAGGTGTATCAACTGAGATACGAGTGTTGCGGGAAAAATTAATTGACTTCGCGAGCCTGATCGAACTGGAACTTGATTTTGGTGAGGAGGATGTTGAATTTGCGGATCGCACAAAATTGAAATTGCTTGTGGATGAAATTATTGACATCACTCACAGGCTTAAGAATACATTTCACCTGGGGAATGCAATCAAAGAAGGAATTCCTACTGTTATAGCCGGACGACCCAATGCGGGTAAGTCAACGATCCTGAATAAACTTCTCCAGGAAGAACGTGCAATTGTTTCAGCTGTTCCGGGCACAACTCGAGATACCATTGAGGAAATACTTGTGATCGATGGAATTCAATTCAGGCTCATTGATACTGCTGGAATCAGAGAAGCTATTGATGAGATTGAATCTATGGGTATTGCACGTACTATGGAAAAAATCGGTCACGCTACGATCCTGATTTATGTATTTGATGTAACGACACTTTCTCCTGACGAAGTCAAAGAAGATATTGATTCTATCAGAACAAATAATGCGAAAGTTATTCTGGTGGCGAATAAAATGGATCTTAATCCGTATTCACTCCCTGAAGAATGGAAAGTGAATGACATTCAGGTGATTCCACTTTCCGCGATCAACAACATGAATATTCCATATCTATTGGAAACAATAGGAGAGGTTGTCAAAAAGGAGATACCACATGATTTACCGATGATCAGTTCGCTCCGACATTATCATGCATTGGACCGGACGGAAGAGAGATTGAATGCAGTATTAAGTGGGCTTACTACTGGTGTTACGCATGATTTCGTGGCGCAGGATATTCGTCAGGCATTGTTTCATTTGAGTGAGATTACGGGACAGATAAGTACGGAGGATATACTTGGAAATATTTTTGGAAGGTTTTGTATTGGAAAGTAATCATCCCACCTACAAAATCTTAGTCATTTATAGATAACTTAATGATGCTACTATTCATGCCTCCAATGTGCCATCTACAACTCCATAATCCGCTTCGTTTCACTGAAGATCCACCCAAAATGTTCCTGGTGCTTACCGGACAATAGTTCTTCATCAAATCCCCTGGCGATTTTCTGAACCAACATTTTATATTCAGGACTGATGTC
>JAYUXX010000366.1:0-8676 GCA_043752765.1 Saprospiraceae bacterium
GGTCAACTTACCCTTCTTTACTTTTCGGGCGATGTTTTTCTGAACGATCGTAAATGAAAGACGTTCAATCCACTTTAATTTTTTACCCTCTGCAGTACGGTATTCTTTAGCGTCAAATGCCAGGAAATCATTTACAGTGAGTTGCTGAGTTAAGGCGAGAGCACTTCCGGATGCAGGAATGTTCGCATTATGAATAGCCGCCGCATCATAGGAGAAAGAAAATCCTGCAAGGAGATAAAGGGTGAGGAAAAGTGGTTACATGCGTTAGTTGTTTTGAATCGTTCGTTATGAATGTGTGAAAAAAAAATTCCTTTCTGTGTCGCATCAAGACAAAGAAAGGAAACTCAAAAAAAGAAAACCATTAAATAAAAACTAAACTTCTCTGAACAAAATGTTACGAATTTTCTATTGCATAATAGCGGATAATGGATTGGATATCCCTATCTGTCTTGCTTTTAGGAGCCAGTTTGAAAAATATCTTATGAGAGTCAAAATCTTCAGGAAGCAATTCATCAAGACATTGAAGGGCTTCTTTCTTCTTTCCGAGTCTGAACAGGCAAGCAGCTTTGCAATATGAAAGTCTTGCACCAACCGTATGCTCATCAGCTTCTTCAAGTACATCAAGAGCTTTGTCCATTTTATTCCTTCGCATGAGGAATTTGACATGCATCAACCAATAATTCTCCTCTTCAGGACCTGTCTCGGTTGATTTGGTGTAATAAAAATCTGCTTTCCCGTATTGTTTAGTTTTTTCATAGCAATAAGCGAGTTCCGCATAATACTCTTCTCGTCGGTCATCAAGCTTGATGGCTTTGATCAACGAAGTGATTGCATTCGTGAAATTACCTTCACGGGCATAACAAATGCCCAACAGATAATAAATATCATCAATGTACTGATCAATTTTAAGAGCTTCAATGAGATACTCTTTAGCTACTGCGTATTTCCGCAGCTTGAGCATACATTCTGCAGCCGGGACCAGATATTCCTGATTGTGGCCGAATCGCTGGATGAGTTCCTGGTAGATTATCAATGCCTTCTTATAGTCATTAGTCTGACAACATAATTCAGCACAATCGAGATAACCCGTTTTAAATTCCGGATTCACGATATAGCTATACTCCAGGGACCGGATTGCATTCTTGTAGTCACCTTCACAACTATAGGCATGTCCGAGGTTAAACCATGCGAGATAATTATAGGCATCCTGATCAAGAAGGCTATTATGGAATTCAATACTTTCCTGATAGAGCCGTGACCATTCAACACAAAGCCAGATGTGTTCAAGCGCTTCCTCATTTTTAGGATCGATTGTCAATACATCACGAAGCTTGTTGTACATCATGTTGTATTCGCGCATGCACTCATAGATATAAGCTTCGGCGAGATAGAGATCTACACAGGAATTGAGTGTCATCTGATCACTGCAATTCTCCACCATGGTAAATGCTTTATCGAAGTCGCCAAGTTGTGCGGTTACTTTGATTTTCATCAATTGCATTTCAGCATGACGTGGATATAAGTTTAGGGCTATATCCAAAGTCTCATTCGCTTCCTTAAAATCCTCTTCATTGATGAGCAAGCGTGATTTGATCACATAGAACTCAGCATGATGGCTGGAATATTGCAATGCGTAATCAAGGGCTTCTAATGCCTTTTCCGTGAGGGATTCGGAAATGTAATATTGAATGAGATTGAGATAATCTTTTTCGTCCCAATGAGACGACTCCCCGCGTAGTATCATGTTTTCAAAAACAGATACAAATTCGGGAAGAGACAGGTTTGGTTTCGTTCTGTACTCCATGCAAACAGTTGAATGGGATTATAAAATTCGCTTGGTAAATATAACCAAAACGGCCCCAAACATACGATATACATTGACATTTGCGCCGATTACACAACATCATACATACGTGCATCTACCATTTGTAATAAACACATACATAGCTCCTTATCCGATAGTCAGATCATACCCTATTTTTACTACATAGATAACATGCTCTAATCCATATTACTATGTATCACACCTTGGGTACATAGCTGTTGAAAAAAGATGATTTTTTTTATCCACACCAAAAAAATGTGGAGAACAATGTGGAGAGTATTGCTTAAAAAAAATGAAATGAGCAGTATAGACCTGCCCATTTCATTGCACTGCTTGCTAAAAACTAATTTTTTCTGAACTCATTTGCCCTGCGAAGCAATTCCCTGTTAAATTCTCTTTCGGCTGCATGTAGCATGAGAATTTTCCTGGGTGTCACAATACTCCGCAAACGTGTAAATAAAGTTTTTTTGAGCTCTAATTTTTTTTGTTCCTGTTGTAAATGACGTTCGATCACGACAGTGGCTTCATCGTCTGTGATGTTCATCAGGTCAGGGCGTTCGAAATCATCTCGCATATCTTTGATGCCATCCTTATACTGATTGTAGATGGGCCAGAATTTCGCAGCTTCATCAGGAGTAAGGTTTAACTTCTGTGTAATGAATGCAACTCGTTGCGCTTCGATACGTTCCCTCGATTCTTTTTTCATCGGACCAGGTCCAGGTTGTTGTGACATTCCCAGCGCTGGAATGATCATAAGGAACATTCCGAAAAGTGATAATTTAAGATTCATGTTATAGGTTTAGTGTGTTATTTAAAATAATTCTTCGACGTCGGCTTTTTCCAATTCTTCAATGAGGTAATCGTCGATATCCTCTTGTGGAACATTCATCGGATGATTTTCAATTTTAATGTCTTCTGTATACATGAGGCTTTCAAATTCATCAATGTTTTCGTGAATATATTGATAGGCTTCAGCAGATGTGATGGCGGCAAGTTGAGGTTCTGTCTCTGTGGTAATGAGGTACATTCCTCCAATACAAAGGCCCGTCAAAACAGCGGCAATCCCAACCACTCTTTTCCATTCCAGTTTCTTTACCATGGGATGTGTCTTTTCTTTTTGCCATCGGTTTAAAACGGTATCAGGTAATGTTTCAAAATACCCAGCTGGTGCATCCATTGCTTTCTTAATTGGAAATCCAGGAGCGATTTCACTTAGTTCATCTTTGACCTCTTTCTCTGTTTTCATTTTTTATAAGATTTGTCTGGCCCGAAATTCATCGGCTATTTTTCGGGCCGCGTGGTGAAAAGAAGCTTTCAATGCCCCTTCTGTCAATTGCAAAATCTCTGCTATTTGTTTATACGACATCTCATCAAAATATCGCATTCTGAATACCATTTGCTGGCGCTCCGGAAGTCCTGCCACGGCAGATTCGAGTGTTTCGGTCACATTGTCTGTATTCAGATATGAATCTGCATGTCGATCTGCCTGATTTACTAACTCCTCCGTTCTCGTTCTATTATATTTCTTACGCTGGTCGATCACTTCGTTATTGGCTATTCTGTACATCCAGGTAAAAAGCTCCGATCTTCTTTCAAACCTGTCAATATTCCGGAATATCTTAATAAACACATTCTGTAGTGCATCATCTGCATCCTCATGATTCACTACCTGCCTCCGCACCATACCGTACAACCGTTCCTGGTATTTAGTTACCAGTTGCCTGAATCCTTCTTCCCGTTGCCCCGGAAGATGGATTAATTTCATTATTGCTTCATCAGTCATTTGTATCTGTGCACATTTCTTGGACTATGAAAGGTAACGAAGGTTTAATGTGAGTATTAGACAAATAAGTGGGCGCGGTGGGAAGCATTACCGCTTTAGATTATAAGCCCGAACTATCTTTGACCTATGAAGCATGTCTCACGCCTCTTGTTAAACCTTTTTGGATGGAAGTTTAGCAATGGTATTCCGCCCGGTCTCAAAAAATATGTAGTGGCTGTAGCCCCGCATACAAGCTGGAAGGATTTTTTCCTCGGAATTGTGATCAGGTCGGCAATGGGCAGGAAGATTTACTATCTGGCTAAAAAAGAACTTTTTGATAGTCCGGTTGGCTTCTTTTTCTGGTGGACCGGCGGAAGACCTGTGGATCGTAAAAACAAAACAGGTTTGGTTGATCAGGTGGCCAAATTATTTGCTGGAAGTCCGGAGTTCGCTATTGCTGTAGCTCCTGAAGGCACGCGTCAGAAGGTCCAGGGCTTTAAAACCGGTTTCTACTACATTGCACGTAAAGCGGGAGTGCCTATTGTTGCCTGTCTTTTTGATTATGAACACAAAGAGGTGCGTTTCCTCACGCCGTTCTATTTAACAGAGGATGCCGAAAAAGATCTTGATGTATTGTGGAGTTATTTTGATGAAATAAAGGGAGCTAAAATTGAAGGGAGTATTTCGGGGAAAAGGAACAGGGGTCAACAAGAAGCGGCACGCTAAGTAAGGATCAATCTTTACGAATTGATGTGTACCAATTTGTCGATAATATCTTTGTAAGAGTTTAATGAATTGCGGGCTGTACACCGCACACAGGTGAATAATCTATTACTCTTATTTATTAATTCCCTCAATCGTAAATTGAAACTCTTCTCCTCTACCGGCATACACAGTTTATCAAATAAAACCTGCAATCCAGCAGGGTGCTCCACACTTTTTGCTTTCCGGATATCAATATGAACGAGTTGCACCCACAACATTGATTTCAACATGTGTTGGGCATCAAACATTCTCATTTCGATTTGAATAAATTTAGGTTTTGATTCAGTGAGTTGGCTTTCGATCATCACTTCCTCCATCAAAGTTGCAGGTTTCAAATAGGCTATCTGATTTTGTGTGACCACCCACCCGAGACCTGTATTCCGGCTGTAGTCATATATATTAAAATCATAGGCTGCCCAAACCTGATCCTCACGGGCATTCATGAAATAATCAAGATACCTGCCATTGTTGAGATGAGCATACGGATCACAATCCTGGAAGCGAATGATGGCTTTGCTACTGAGGATACGGGGAGAATTTTCTGTGAAGGTTAACATTTAGAATGCAAAACAAGGGTTTACGGATTATGAGGTTCTAAGGTAAAAAAAATGATGCCAGATACCAGAGGCGATGTTTCCTGTTCACTTGATCACTCCATCACTCGATCACACCATCACTAAATCACTACATCACTTCATTTCCTGATCACTTTTGAATACTTAACTTCGGCCCTTCAATGAACTGATGGGGTTATGCGATATACAGCTGAACAACAGAAATATTTTTTTACCGAAACCAAAAAATACCTTTCCACCCAGAATGGTGATGTCCTTGCTGCGGAGGATATTTCACCGCTTGAAGAGCTGGTCAGGTTTCATGAATACAGATACTATGTATTAAATGATCCGTTGATTAGCGATTTCGAATATGATCAATTGTATAAACTGCTTGAATCAATTGAAAAAAAGTATCCTGAATCCTCATCACCTCTTTCTCCAACACGACGAGTTTCAAGTGACCTGACAGATGATTTTTCTTCCGTGAAACATCTTATTCCCATGTTGTCCCTTGACAATTCCTATGATGCGGGCGACCTGATTAAGTTTGATACACAGGTTAAAAAGCTTACTGAACTGGATAAGATCGAGTACACCATTGAACCTAAATATGACGGTGGTAGTATCGCATTGGTCTATGAAGCGGACTTCCTGGTCCGTGCTGCTACACGGGGCAATGGTATTGAAGGAGAAGAAATCACCATTCAGGCTAAAACGATCAAATCACTTCCTTTACGCGCAGCTTTTTCATCCAAAGGGATATACAAGGCCGAGCTCCGGGGCGAAGCTGTGATTTCAAAAGAACGGTTTAAAAAAATAAACAAATTTCGTGAAGATGAGGGTCTGACTTTATTGGCCAATTCCCGAAATAGCGCTTCCGGTGGATTACGGACGAAAGATCCTTCTGAAACTGCCCGCCGGCAAATCGATGCATTTATTTTTCAGCTGGGATACGCAGTTGATAAGAACGGAAAGGATCTGCTGCCTTCAATTAAGTCTCATCATGATGCCATTGATTTTCTTGGCAGTCTTGGATTTAAAGTTTCCAAGGGAGATAAAAAATTCTGCAAAGGTATCGATGAAGTGATCGAACAAGTTGGACAATGGACGGAGACGCGTGATGAATTCCCATATGAAATCGACGGCATGGTCATCAAAGTGGATGACTTTGATTTACAAGATATGTGTGGCTATACGAGTCATCATCCACGTTGGGCGATCGCCTATAAATTTCAGGCAAAACAGGCTACCACAACGCTTCTGAATGTAGAATTTTCAGTAGGTAAAATTGGTACTGTTACTCCTGTTGCAATTGTTGAACCGGTAGCCATAGCAGGAGTTACGATTGCGATGATCTCATTGCACAATGAAGATTTCATCACATCAAAAGATATCTGGATCGGTGACCAGGTATTGATAGAGCGTGCCGGAGATGTCATTCCTTACATCGTAAAATCACATCCCGAACTTCGGACCGGAAATGAAAAAAGGGTTGTTTATCCCAAGGAGTGTCCATCGTGTGCAACCAAGTTAATTCGCGAGGAGGATGAGTCTGCATGGCGTTGTCCTAATCCGGATTGTAAAGCTCAAATTCTTGGTCGTTTAGTTTTCCACGTTTCAAAAGATGCGATGGACATCGATGGTTTTGGTGAAAAATACGTTCATCGCTTTTATGAATTAGGATGGATCAAAAATTTCGCAGACATCTACAGATTGGACTATGATAAGATCGCTGCGCTTGAAGGCTTTGGAAAAAAATCTGCCGATAAAATAAAAGCCTCTATTGAGAATGCAAAGTCAAGTCCCATTCAACGACTTCTGCATAGTCTCAGCATACATCATTTGGGAGCGCGCGCTTCCAAATTAATTGCAGAGAAAGCGGCTCATGTACTTGATTTAGCTTCGTGGCAAATTCAGGACTTTACTTCTATTAAAGATATAGGCCCTGTTGTCGCAGCAAATGTTGTGTCATGGTTCGCTATTCCAAAAAACCTTGAGATCCTCCGTGAAATGGAATCCCTCGGCGTCAATCTTTCACAAACAGATCTTGACAAACCGAAGGTGTTACGAATGGATGGTGTATTCTCCGGTAAAACAATCCTTTTCACTGGGACTCTCACTAAAATGGGTCGAAAGGAGGCACAAGAATTTGCTGAAGCTGCAGGAGCAAAAAATATCAGTGCAGTGAGCAGCAACCTTGATATTCTAGTGGTGGGGGAAAACGCTGGTTCGAAATTGGATAAGGCCAAAAAATTAGGTACAGTCAGGGTACTTACCGAGGAAGAATTTTTGCAGTTGGTTAATTCTTAAATGAATTTTTATGTAGTAGAGGTACAAAATTTTGTACCCTTACTACATAAAAATATAATTCGTGCTTCCGAAAACCTATTTTAAGGATTATTCAAATCCTCTAGTTTAGAAAATTAGTTGCCACTGCTTATTTTATAGCACAGAAGATGATTGTTGTGCGGGTGCTTTCTCACCCTTGTCCTGATGAAAATGCCGCGTATGTAACAATTGCATATGTGTGGCGAGAATACCACCTTCTGATCGTCCTGATTCTTCTATCGTAAATTCAAAGATGTCATCAAGGTTGACGAAGTGTCTTTCCGGTAATTGTGAAAAATGAAAGAAAATATCACGCCATGTACGCATGTCGATATCGAGATATTTCATAAATCCGTAACCATCCTGCACCGAGTAACAGTACCCACGGGCACGCGTCCCCAATGCTCCCCAGTCTTCAGCACGCTGATCTAATACGGGTAACAAATTTGGGATGAGATAGCCCGAGGTGAATTTGTCGGTCTCATTGACAAGATCTCGACTGATATACCGAAAAGCGATGACCTCCACACGGATACCCATGTTCTGTGTAGCCTGTATTACTTTCTTGAAATCGCCATCTCCGGTTAACAAATACATCGTATCCATATGCTGACTTTGCAAAAGAATATCTACTGCCATATCCAGATCTGCATTTGCTTTGCCGATACGCTGTCCATCTTCATCTTCAAACCATCGGATCGCTTTTGTGATCACCTTAAAACCATAACTCCGTACGATACTTAGAAAACCATTTGTTCTGTCTTTATATTCGTAATCTGTGCGCATCCTGCTCTCATCTATAGACATATATGAATTGAGTCTGATCGGATCTCCAAATTGTGAAATGTAATCTCGTAGCACATCATATCTGATACCATATCCTCCACTCCGCCTAATATTCTCGGCGTCAATAAATACTCCAATCTTCATCGTCTGTTGTTTTTAAAAATAAAAAATTAATCCTCCATTCGGTCATCAATAATTAAGTCATCTTATTCTAAACGGATTCTAGCTCAAAAGGGTTAATTACAGCTCCGGTATTTTCAGTGACCAGGTAAATTGGTATTCAGCAACCGTTTGTCCTGCCTGATCTTGGGCGATCACAGGCAAAATAACTGAACAAACGTCACCAGGGCTCTCTAAGGTGTCAATACTCCGCAATACTTCCTGACCGGATGGACAAAAATAGAAACTTTTGCCTTTTACTTTTTTTATAAACTTTCCTTCAACCCCTACAAGGATGAATTTGATCTTACGCTTTGAACAACAGGCATATATGAGGGAACCTGTACTCAATTCGGCGGCCATACTCATCACCGCCCAGAAGACCGAACCAAATGGATTGTGAATCCAAAACCGATCTTTTAACATAACCCGGCAACCTTTCTCATCGAGGGATTCCACAACCATCCCGGAAGCCAAACCCATCGGGAGATTCT
>JAYUXX010000367.1:0-8670 GCA_043752765.1 Saprospiraceae bacterium
CTGAGTATTGAGCCCGGGGTATTCAATGAAGATTTCCGGGGCTATGCGATTCGTGTTGGAAAAAAGCACAGGGATAAGGAGACCATAGAAGACATCATGGTATATGATGACACACAGCGTAGCCGAGGTCAGCTGAGTGTAGTAACAGCTCAAAAGGGGAAGATGTACATCGCGGAGGAGGATGGTGCTTTTGTGATGACACTATATGATGGGTATCAATATGCTGAGGCAGAAGCCCAGGGACGACCGAATTCTCTTCCGTTTACTGTATCCCATTTTAAGGAGTGGACCAGAAGATTTGATTTGAGTGAGTTTCAAATGGACAGGACTGAAGAAGAACAATTTAAAGGTCATCACATGATGAAGAGCGCCCGACAAATTGCTTTAGAACTTGATACGCTCGATGAGCAGATTGAAATGACCAGGGTAACAAACAAATCGACTTATTTGATACTTGGAGATTCATCTTCTGTGAAAGGAATAAAAAGTGTTATCCCTGATACTTCTAATCTTGCGATCCTGGAAAAAAACTTAATTGGCAGAAGAATGCCGGTTGACAGTTCAAGAACTCTTCAGCGATATCTCAATATGCGGACCATGCTCGATACGTTGAAAATAGTAGAAGGCAGATCGCTTAGTCAATCTGTTCCTTCATCATTTATCAATGAACGCAAGTCTGAGATCATCAGCAATATAACGGTGCAACAGTCGAGCATTGACAGGAATGAACGTTCGATCGAAAGACTTGAGATCACACGGCGGAAACATTTGTATCAGCTGCATTGGAAGTTCAGTCTTGCACTGGCTTGTGTGGTCATGATGTTGATCGGTGGGCCGATGGGAACTATCGTACGAAAAGGTGGATTCGGGTATCCGATGCTCGTGTCCATTATCTTTTTTACATTTTTCATCATGAGCAATATCAGTTGTCAGAAGCTCAACGATACCCAAGCATTGAATCCTGTATTAGCTGCATGGTTACCTGTGATGATGTTGGGAGTTATTTCTATATTTCTCACATATAAAGCTTTGAATGATGCCAAAATCGTGGATTTAGATAGGCTCAGAACATTCTTGGCGCGTCTTGGCACTCAACCAAAAGTTCAGGGTGTATGAGGGCATTTTATGTATTTGTGACGGGCACTGTGGTTTTTATGATTGCCGGTCTGATTGCAAGTTTATTATTTGAAAAAGCGCATCTGCTTTTGTGGTTTCATAACTGGAGACATCCCGTAGCAGATTATTATTTTTTTTACGTCACACGCCTGGGCGAAGAATATGGATTTATATTTTTTGGAATTCTGCTTTGGATTACCTCATGGCGAAAAATGCTAACCATTCCTGTATTAGGCATAACAGTCTCCCTTATCAGCTATCTGTTAAAAGAATTTTTCCAGCACGAGAGACCTTCCCTGTACCTGGGGCGAATGAACTGGGAAGGACCCATGTCGATTATGGGGTACCGGATGATAAGTGGGTATCACAGTTTTCCATCAGGACATTCAATGGCAGCCTGGGCATTATTTACGCTAATGGCAGTTCATATAAGGAAAACGTGGTTTAGCATTCTATGCCTCTTTCTGGCGGTTTCCGTTTCGCTGTCAAGGGTTTATCTTATGGTTCATTTCCTACGGGATGTTGTAGCAGGAGCCATGATAGGCTTTGCGTTAGGATACGGCGTGTATTACGCATATACTCGCTGGATGAAGAACAATTTAGCCAAACTGCCTAAAAACGAGGCTCAACCTGGACAGGAGTTAAATCCTCAGGCTTAATTTGTAGCTCCCTTTTTTCGAAAACACACTATCAGCCAAGACCTGGATTATCTTTGGGCGTTCAAAAAATCAATAGTATGATCAATCGTTTTTTTCTTTTTATCTGCATCGTATCCATTATCTCATTAATGTCTTGTGATAAAAAGTCATCCACTGCCGTGAATGTAGAAACAAATTCTTCGGGTTTGAAAATTGCTTACATCAATGGCGATTCAATACTTCTCAACTTTGTAGAATTCAGGTCCGAGTCGGAGGCCATGGATATAAAGCAACGTCAGGCTGAAGAGGAACTGCAAAAAAAAGGAACAGCATTGGAAAGAGAATTTTTGGCTTATCAGCAGCAAGCTCAAAAAGGTACGATGACCGGAAAAGAAATGGAAGCTCGTGAAAAGTATCTCTCCGGTAAACAGGAATCGCTGATTGCAGAAAGAGATAAGGCTGCTAAAGCTATTATGGATGAGACTTCGGAGATAAATGATCGTCTTCAAAAAGTACTTCAGGATAAGCTTAAGGAAATCAAAGAAAAAGAAGGATATGATTTTATCCTGAGCTATATCGCCGGCGGGCCAATTCTCGTTGCGGATGAAAAATATGATATAACAACACAAGTCCTGAAGGAACTCAATCGATCTTCAACAGACTCTACACCTGTTGATACGACAACCAAGAAATAGGGAAGTTTAGATTATCCTTTTTTTGTCGTTTCGGTTATCGCACAACGACCAACAGTTTCAGCCTGGACAACAGAAGTGTTTTTTGCGTTTCGGCTAACGCTCAACGACCCGCGGATTTTTTCACTGGTCACTTCGACTCCGCTCAGTGACCGAAGAGATTTTTGCATTGTAGAGACTATTTATAATGTTGTATTAGAAATTGTTTTAGTTAGGTCACTTCGACTCCGCTCAATGACCGACAGTTTTAGCATCATGGTCGTTTCGGCTAATGCTCAGCGATCCGCGGATTTTTTCTCCAGGTCACTTCGACTCCGCTCAGTGACCTGGAGAAAAGATTACTTTCAAGGCATATTGCCAGGTGGAATTGATTCAGAGTATTTTCTTTGCTAATATTTAAATTTCCGGAATTGAGATGGATGTGAACCCGATCACTGAGTAAATCCGACTTGACTTTTACAAATATTTTTTCACCCTCCTTAATAGTAATTATACCCCGGTCATTGAGCGAAGTCGAAATGACCAAAGTAAAAATCTTCTCCGATCACTGGGAAAAGCCGGCTTGACTTTTACAAATATTTTTTCACCCTCCTTAATGGTAATTATACCCCGGTCATTGAGCGGAGTCGAAATGACCAAAGTAAAAATCTTCTACGATCACTGGGAAAAGCCGACTTGACTTATACAAATATTTTTTCACCCTCCTTAATGGTAATTATACCCCGGTCATTGAGCGAAGTCGAAATGACCAAAGTAAAAAACCTCCAAAGTTGTTGAGCCTCAGTCGAAACGACCTTTCCATGTAATCAACCGCGGGTCCTTGAGCCTCAATCGGAAACGACCACTCATCACACTTTAAGCACCACACTTTTAAACTGTGAAGTAATCTGCTCACGAACTTTCAATAAGTCGTAATGCATCCTGACATGGATAATCATCTCATCATCATTTCCTTCTGCCTGAAGTTCCGCTATTCTGGATTGGTTTTTTTCAATGTGGTTCATCACAACCTTTAACTTAAGGCGCAGGATAGCATTGTGCGCATCCTTTTTAAAGTTATCATCAGGATGCATCTGCACCTGCAGAGGAATATCATGTTCCTCCCAGCTTGCATACTCATATGAATTGGTAAGCAACTCAATTGCCAGGTGCTGAACATCCAGATCAGCATGCTTAGTGAAATATTCGGAGGAAGGCACCTGGTCCTGTTCCAGAAGCGATTGATAGATGCCTAATATCTTTTTATAAAGCGGATGTAGAATCTCATCCATAATATCAAGGAGGCTGACAATAATGTATCGGCTCAATGGATTTACCGGTGAGTCGGTTAGGGTTTTATCGCCGTAATTTAAAAGGATGCGTATGATGTCACGCTCCTGATACTGATCGGTAATCTCGGGAAGTGAAAACACATTTGCTTCCGGAGGCCGTAATTGGTTATCAAAATTTTGTTTTTGCGTACGACTTTCATAATCAGCAACATCGCGTGGAACACCATCTCGTTTTTGCTTAAGGAATTCTGCAACTGCCTTATTGGTTTCCCTGACCAATATTTGCTCATCGATTTTCATAAGATGAGCACATTCCTGAATAAACGTAGCGCGTTTGATTGCTTCAGGTATTCGTGCCAGAGTTTCAACCAGATCTTTTACCAGAGCAGCTTTGCGCATTGGATCTGATCCTGCTTCTTTCAGAAGAAGATTTGTCTTGAAAAGAATAAAATCCTTTCCATTATGCTTTAAGTAATCCTGAAATCCGCTTAGTCCGGACTTCTGCACAAATGAATCCGGATCCTCGCCTTCCGGAAGTAATACTAACCTGACGTCAAGATTTTCTTCCAGGATTAGGTCAAGTCCGCGCATGGCGGCTTTTATTCCTGCTGGATCACTGTCATACAAAACTGTTATCCGATTCGCATATCGTTTGATCAGTCTGATTTGCTCGGGTGTCAAGGCAGTTCCTGATGAGGCAACTACATTTTCAATCCCGGCCTGATGTAAACTGATCACATCGGTATATCCTTCGACCAGGAAACAATTGTCTTCCTCTCGAATTGCTTTTTTTGCATGAAAAAGGCCATAAAGCACTTTACGCTTGATGTAAATTTCCGTTTCAGGCGAATTCATGTATTTGGGGCTTCTTTTGGAAGAAATCAGTTGCCTGCCCGCAAAGGCAATGACTTTACCTGAAATATTGAAAATGGGGAATATCACCCGATGCCTGAAGAAATCACCATCTCCCTGGGTGATCAAGCCCGCGCGTTGGAGGATTTCTTTGGTAAATCCAGCTTTTAGAGCCTCCCCGACAAAAGCATCCGGAGACTGAGGAGCGTACCCTAGCCCAAAACCTTCGATCGACTTATTCCGAAATCCACGCTCTTTGAAGTAGTTAAGACCCGCAACCTGACCCTCCTCAGTGTCCAAAAGCTGCTTTTGGAAAAACTTTAACGCAAAATCCAGCACCTTATAAACGGTCTCCCGTTCTTTCTCAGCCAGGATGCTTTCCGCGTCTTGTTGAGTCTCCTCGAGCTGAATTCCATACTTGTTAGCCAGGTGGCGTATGGCTTCAGGATAGTCATACCCCTCATGTTCCATTACAAATTTAACACTATCTCCGCCCTTGCCACAACCGAAGCATTTATAGATGTTCCGGGTGGGAGAAACCGAAAATGAAGGGGTTTTTTCATGATGGAAAGGGCAAAGTCCGGTAAGATTACTTCCCCGTCTTTTCAGATTGACGAAGTCCTGAACCACCTCCTCGATTCGAACCCGTTCGAATACCTCATCAATACTTTTGCGCGTGATCATCAGATGTTAAAACTAGGACTTTGGACGATTTAATCTAAATATGAGATTATTCCCTTGTGGAAACAATTTAAGGATATTATATTTGTTAGGCAGATATGTCTCAATGTCAGACGAACTGCCACAAACTCGAATTCTTGATACGTTTTTAGGGTGTTCTCATAGTGTGTTCTTACCCGCTTTCCGATGGGGAGGCGGGTTTTTTTATTTTTTAAGTATTGTAAACAACCTATTGATAATCAAAAGATTATAGATATAAAATGCCACCTTTCGGGATCATCGGAATAGGCCAGATGGGTCAGGCTATAATAGCCATACTCGAGGCTCAACAAAACATAGAATTTCACTCGTTTTCCCGCCTTTTACCCCAAAATCAGGCCCTCCTGGAATCCTGCGAAGTTGTCCTGGAATTCACTACACCCGAGGCTGCACCATCCATTATCAGGCACTGTATAACATCAGGTATTCCCGTGGTTTCCGGAACTACAGGTTGGCAAGAATATCACCTCGAAACAATCAAAAATCTATGTCGTCAGGTGAATGGAAAATTTCTTTACGCATCCAATTTCAGCATTGGAATGAATATCACGTTTGCGCTTAACCGGAAGCTCGCAGTGATCATGAATGACTTCCCGCAATTTTCAGTTTCACTATCAGAAAAGCATCATATTCATAAAAAAGATTCACCAAGCGGAACTGCTTACACACTAATTGAAGACATCATCGAAAACAATTCCAGATACACCGGATTCGAACTAAACAATGAAATGGTCGATTCAGATTGTATACCTGTAACAGCGATTCGGGAGGGTGAAGTAAAGGGTTTTCACAAAGTGGAGTGGAGCTCAGGTTTAGAACAGATTGATTTAAGTCATCAGGCGTATGATCGTAAAATTTTTGCTGAGGGAGCGATCCACGCAGCGACCTGGTTGAAAAACAAAAAACCGGGTGTCTACACCATGAGAGATATCATACAGCTGTAGATTGTAAATTAAAAAAGTCCGGACAAGTTGAAACCAGTCCGGACTTTTTTTAAATCCTCAGCGTGTATTCTAATTTTTTATTCTACCGTAACTAAACTTACGTTTAATTCAAAATCATCAGAAATGGTTTTGTCTCCTAAATTGTCGAAGAACTTACCAGATCCGTATCGGATACCGTAAAGTGTGCGGTCTACTTTGATTACAGCTGTTGCTTTCAAAGATTTTCCAACTGGTTTTACAGTTGCATAGAATGCTACAGGATTTGTAATCCCTTTGATGGTCAGGTTGGCTTTAATGTCATAGTTACCATTTCCTTTCGCCTTCGCTTCCGTAATCACCAGGCTAGCAGTTGGAAAAGCGTCTACACCAAAGAAGTCTTCATTTTTTAAGTGACCTTCCAAATTCGCTTTACCGTCGCCCTGTATATCAGTCAAAGTAATAGACGTCATATCAATGACAAAATTTCCTCCAGTCAACATGCCATCATTGATGTTAAGTGTGCCATCCTTGATTTGAATCGTGCCACTATGTTTTCCGGTAAATTTTTCACCAACCCATGCGATGGTTGATTCGCTTATATTCACTTTTACTGGTTTTCCACCAACTGGATTTCCAGCCTGTGCGGAGATTGCTATTACAGTAAATAATAAGGATAAAATTAATTTTTTCATATTTTTTAATTATTGGTGATTTGTTGAAAAGCTAAGAACAGCCTTACATAATTAGGGTTTTTTGTTATATCAGGATTAAGATTTCTTTAAGATTTCTCCAACACCTTTCTAACTTTTAGTCATGACTAAGTCTTGATTTGAATCGTGTAAATGATGGAGGAATTAATTAATTCCGCTTAATCCCCATGGCAAACGAGCTTGTGGCTCCCCGGATTGGACAGACTGCCAGAATTGTAATATCTGAGGCAATTCAGTCTTTATAAGCCCCGAAACTTCAGAAGTATTTTGATCCATGAGATCAGTGATCATCTTTTGCAGGGGATTTTGAAATACAGGATATTCTTTAAGTCGATATTCTTCCAATCCAGCGAGAGTTGCTGCTGCATCAATGGCATCTTCCAGAGTTCCGAGTTTATCCACCAACCCATTTTCCACAGCACGTTGGCCGGACCAAATTCTACCCTGAGCAACTGCATGAACCTCATCTCGTGTCATATCTCTTCCTTCAGCCACTATATTGAGGAATAACTCATAATAAGCATCCGTACGCGATTGCATGTAACTATGCTCACGCTCAGACCATGGAAACAAAAGAGTAAAATCTGCACTTTGAGGTCCGGTGCGTACTGTATCAAAGCGAATCCCCAGTTTCTCATCTAAAGCCCTGGATGGATTTGGGATGATCGAAAAGACGCCTATACTTCCTGTGAGCGTATTTGGTTGGGCAAAAATACTATCCGCCATTGCAGACAAATAATAACCTCCTGAAGCGGCGAGATCACCCATTGACACTACCAGTGTTTTCCCATCAGCCTTCAATCCCACGAGTTGCCGGTAAATATTTTCAGCACTGAGAATACTTCCACCTGGACTATTGATACGAAGGACTACAGCCTTGATATCATCTTGTCTTCTGATTTCTTTGAGAAGTTTGACATAACGCCCATCATCGACAACTCCATATTCATCACGTCCGCTTACAATATCTCCTTCAGCATAGATGACTGCAATTCTATCTTTTACTTTGTAATTGACCTCATTCAGGGGTGGTGTTGCATCTGCATATTCCTGAATAGAAGTGTAGCTGATTTTCTCAATTACACCTTTACCCAGTTTTGTATTGATCCATGATTCACAATCCGCTTTGGCACCTATTTCATCTACCAATTTATATTTCAACGCATCCTCTGCACTCTTTACTTTGAATTCCCATGCCATGGATCGAAGTGAATCAACTGTAATACCTCTGGCTGCAGAAAGATCCTGCAGATATAAATTATAAGTATCATTCAGGTATTCGCGTGTTTGCAATTTGTTTTCAGGGCTCATTTCAGTACGACGGAAAGGCTCAGTAGCGCTTTTAAAATTACCGGCATAATAGATCTGTACATCAAGGCCGATCTTGTCGAGCAGACCTTTAAAGAAAGGTGTGTATGTAGCAAATCCCCGAAAGTCAACGGTGCCAACAGGGTGCAGCGTAATATGGTCAGCCGGACTGGCGAGATAATAACCTTCTTGTGTATAAAAATCCCCGTACGCAGCAAGAAATTTGTCCGATTTTTTATATTCCATCAACGCATCCAGAATAACCTTGGCAGAACTATTTCCAAGTCCACCTATACCATTCTCAATCAGGATACCACTGATTTTATCATCACCCGCAGCATGACGAATCAAACCTGCGATATCATGTAAGCCGGGGACGTCTTGTTCATTAAAAGAAAAGGATTGTGTGGCTACATTATTTGTGTGTTCAGGAATGTATT